>QGUH01001130.1 GCA_003242355.1 Pseudomonadota bacterium | reverse complement strand
AACGTGGGGGGATGGAAAAGTGCCGGGGGGGAGTGCCGGGGGTAAGGCGCGCGCCAGGGTAAAACCGGCGGGGGGGGCATCGAACACCGGGCCGTCGGCGTCGCGGCCTCGACGGCGCACGGCCGCGTTGCGCGCCTTGGGGCGGACCTGGAGCACGCGGCCGAGGTGGCCCGTGATGCGCTCGAGCCCGCCGCGCCCGATGAGCCCCGAGAGCTCCTCCCAGTCGAAGCGCAGTGCCTCGAGCTCTTCGTCGTTCGGGCTCCAGAGCAGCGGCGTGCCGAGGCGCCGATCGCCGGGGGCAATGCGCGGATCGCCTTCGACGGGAATCCAGAGCACACGCGCGAGCTTGCGGCGCACCCACGACGCTTCCCACTCGACGTCGCCGATCTCCGAGAGCGGAATCGTGCAGACGAACGTCGATTCGACCGGGCGTCCTCGGCCATCCACGGGAATGGTCTTGAGCTCGATCGCCAAGCGCTGGAAGTCCGGCGTGGCGCGCGAGCCCGCGTCCGCGCCCAGGGCTCGCTCTACGAGGGCGCCGACCCATCCTTTGTGTCGACGGAGATTGGGCGGGACGGGCATGCCCACGCGCGCCGCCACGACACGCAGCGCCTCGCCAGCGAGCGCGTCGGCGCGGCGAAGGAGCTCGGCCTCGCTCTCGGGAGGACCGAATCCCGGCATGGCGAAAGACGTATCGTGCGCGCGACGATTCTGCCAGCGCGCTGGCGCCGCGACCTGCCGTGTGTTTGGTTCGGCCGCGCCGCCTGCGCTACCGTCACTCGGTGCCTGGCAGGAAGCATCACCGTGCCGTCCTCCGGGTCGGCGTCGGACTGCTCGCGGCGTGCGCATGCAAGAGTCCGGCCCAGCACGCCCCACCGGCCGCGGAGAGCGAAGCCGCTACCCCGCCCGCACGCGCCGCACGGAGCAAGGCCGCCGCCCCGCTCACGGTCGCGTCGGCGAGCGCCCTGACCTCGGCGTCCTCGGCGAGCACCCCCTCGCTGCTCGCCCCCGCGCCTTCTTCGAGCCTCCCGGAGCCCGCGCCCGCTCCCCCCGAGCCGCGCGTCTACGTCAAGGCCCGGTTCGTGTGGATCCGCCCGACACCGTCTCGTGAAGGGCAGTGGCTCGGTTATCTGTGGACCGGCAGCTCCGTGCGCCTCAAGAGCACGGAGCCCCGCTCGGGCCCCGGGTGTCGCACATTTTACGCGATCGAACCCGAAGGGTACGTGTGCGTCGATGGCGAGCGCGCCACGCTCGATCCGAACGATCCCGTCTACCGTGCGCTCGCGCCGTTCGCGCCGCGCGCCGACTCGGCCTATCCGCATCCGTTCTATGGCGAGTCCATCGGGCTCGAGCGCTACTTCGAGCCACCGAGCCCGGAGGTTCAGCGCCGCCGTGAGCCCGATCTGCGTGCGCACCTCGCCGACGTGGCGCGCGCGCGCGAAGGCACCGTGTCGCAGCGCCTCGCCGGGGTCGACCTCGGCGTGACCACGGAAGAGCCGCCGGAGCTGCCGGCGCTCCCTCGCCGCTTCTTCGAGCCGCGCGATCGGCTGAAGCCGCGCTCGACGGTTGCGTGGACGCGCGAAGCGCGTTTCGGGGATCGCGCCTTCTTGCTCTCTGCCGATTACGCGTGGATCCCGAAAGACCGCGTGATCCCGTATCCGGAGGTGACGTTTCGCGGCCTCCGTTTGCCGACGGACGCCGAGCTCCCCCTCGCCTTCTTCCGCGGCGCGGATCGGCCGAAGTACGGACGCGCCGCGGATGGAACCTTCACCGAAAGCGGCTCTTTCCCGCGCCTCGGCTGGGTGGGGCTCACCGGCAAGACCGAACGGTGGAACGACGAGCGCTTCCTCGAGACCAAGGAACCGGGTGTCTGGGTGCGCGAGCGCGACGCCGCGCTCCGGCGCCCGCGCGGGAAGACTCCGTGGGGAGCGCCCGTGGAAGGCGGGGAAACCCCGGAGGCCGGCGGCGGAAAGTGAACCAAGACCGCAT
>QGUH01001129.1 GCA_003242355.1 Pseudomonadota bacterium | reverse complement strand
AAGACGGTCGGCAAGGACGCCTGCGGGAAGTTGGTTTGCAGGGCCTCCCCGGTCGCGGCGTGGTGTAGTCCCAGGACGCCTCCGACGCCTTCGAAGAAGATGTTGAACGCGATGTGCGTGCGCGGCAGGTCCGCATAGACGAGCAGCAAAAGCGCCCAGCCCTCCGAGCCGTCCGGCATCTTGGTGGTGAGCAGGCCGATCGCCTTGATGCCGAACGTGGCGATCTTCAGCTCGAGCGCTCCCGCATACTCGCCGCGCTCCGGATCGAGAAACAGGTAGCCGCCACCTTTGACGATCCCGGCGTCGAGCGACAGCCCGACGCCGTTCGGCGCCTTGAATCCGAGATCGGCGTCCAAAAGGCCCAGGTTGCCTTCGCGGAACGCGACGTTGAGCTTGAACCCGATGCGATCGACGCTCGCGCGGAACGGACCGAGTGTCAGCCCCAGAGCGGTGGTGAGGTCCAGCGCGAGGTCGTATCCCGCGTCGCCGCCGCCGAGCGAAAGCTCGACGGTGTGCACGTTCAGAATCCCTCCGAGGGCCTTGTCGATGGGGATGGTCGCGCGGACCCGACTGCCGCCGTCCAGGCGCGCGCCGCCCCGCGTGTCGATCGTGAATCCGAAATCGAAGGTGAGCTTGATCGCGGAAGACAGGACGGCGCGCAGGAAGCCATCGCCTTCTCCGGGCTGGATCACGAGCTCCCCGCCCCGCGCGAACAGACGGAACGCGGCCCTGTCCATCAGGAAATCGACGCCCAACCCGATCTCACGGATGTCGAAGCGCGTTCCCTCTGCCTCCCCGATGCGCAGCGCGGGTCGGTCCCCTTCGCCTTCCCGCGAAAGGCCGAGTTTGAAATGGCCCGTGGCGCCACTGCCGAGCTCGAACCGGTACGGGCTCTCGTCCCAGCCGATGAACATCGAGAGCGCGCTCGCCGCACCGGCTTCGATTTTGAACTTGGTGCGATCGACGGTGGCCTCGAAGCTCCCCCCGCCTCCGATGGCCACGAAAAGACCGGGACCGCCGTGCTCTTTCGGGACGCCGAGGAGCGTCAGCGCGACCTTGGGCGTCAGGTCGCCGACCTTCGGGAGCGGGAACACGAGGGTCGTCGCTCGCGCCGAGACGCGATCGGCTTCGGGCGTGACGGACTCCGGAGCGGGATCCCAGCCGTAGTACGCCTCCAGCACGTGCGGAGAGATGAAGCAACTCAACACCTGGTCGAGCGCCACCGCCGCGGTCCCGCAGGCTGCCGCCACGCGCTCTGCGCAGTCTTCGGCATCGTCGCTGACCGACTCACCGCGGAGCCGCCGCGCGAGCCGAGCCGGGTCCAGCACGGCCAGCTCTTCGGGGTCGTCGACGATGAAGAGCATGGTCTTGCCGAGGGCGTAGAGAATGGGCGCGCGCACGCGAGTCATGTCGCTCGCGAGCAACTTCGCAATCGCGTAGACGAACTCCCACGCGCTGACCTCGGAACCCGCCGTGAACTGCGCGCCGATATCCATCAGCACGTTGACGAGGTCCCGAACCGTCTCCTGGAAAGCCGCCTTGTCCGGGTCGAGGCCAGCCCCATAGCCTTTGATGGCGAGGAGCCGGTCTTCGGGCACGCTCGCGCCCTCGGCCAAGCCGAGATCGTCGCGCAACGCCGCGGCGATGGCCGGGTCGCCGAGGTTCTCCTGGACCCAGTCGCCTACCTCGACGACGAACTTGCCGACGTCTTCGATGAAGTCCGCCATGACTCAACCTCGGGTACGCAGCTCGGGCCGTTCGGCGGGCGTCGGCGTCAACGGAATCGTGTGGATGGTATTGCGCTCACCACTCGTGCCCTCCTCGTCCGCGCGTGACAGGATGGTGTGGACGACCTCGAGCGAGGCTCCCGATCCATTCAGCGCCAAGACTCCCACGTTGGTCGCAAAGACCATCTGGCGCAGCTGGCGATACCCTCCACCGAGCGCGCAGGCCTGATGCCGCGCAGCGATGGCTCGGTACGCGCGGAGGTGCGTC
>QGUH01001128.1 GCA_003242355.1 Pseudomonadota bacterium | reverse complement strand
CGTCTATTACCGGTTCCGCCACATCTCGGGCAAAGAGGCATATTCACAAAAGCCCGCGCGGCTGCGCATGCAGCGCATCAATCAGGTCACGTCCAACAAGGCGGACTTCGAGCTGTTCTGCCTCGCGGTCAGCGCCATCAACAACTGTGAAGCCTGCGTGCGCTCGCACGAGGCGACCGTGCTCGGCCACGGATTGACGGAAGACCACGTCCACGACGCCGTCCGCATCGCGGCGACGATCCACGCGGCGGCCGTGGCCTACGAAACGCTCGAGGTCTAACGTCTCGACCAAAGCGGCCGCGCCGTCCGCATCGCGGCGACGATCCACGCGGCGGCCGTGGCCTACGAAACGCTCGAGATCCAACGTCTCGACCCAATGCGCCCGCAGCCCGCGCGCAGGTCGCGCGGCGTCGATGCGCGGAAAATCGCGTCGAGACTGCATCCTCCGGCGGCGCCGTCGCTGCGGAGCGCGAGCCGCCGTGACGTGAGGCCGCGAAGGGGGGAGCGCGCGTCCGCGCAGCGACGCTGCGGCACGCCTCTCCGGACGGCGGGCAGAGGCGGACATCGGTGCTGCGAACGCGCGCCGACCGGGATACGCTCAGCGCCCCATGGCGCTCTATCTCGGCCTCGACTCCAGCACGCAAAGCCTCTCCGCGCTCGTGATCGATACCGATTCGGGCAGAATCGTCCGCAACGACGCGGTCAACTTCGGAAACGATCTGCCGGAATACGGCTCGCCGAACGGATTTTTGCCGCACGCCGACCCGCAGGTGAAGCATTCCAATCCGCTGATGTGGGTGGCGGCGCTCGATCTCCTGTTCGGGCGCATGCGCGCGTCGGGCTTCGATTTCTCCGCCGTGGCCGGCATCAGCGGCGCCGGGCAGCAGCACGGCTCGGTGTACCTCGCGACGCCGATCGACGAGGCAGGAGCGTGGTCCCCGGCGCGCTCGCTCGTCGAGCAGGTGCAGCCGCTCCTGTCGCGGCCCACGTCGCCGATTTGGATGGATAGCTCCACCGTCGCCGAGTGCCGCGAGATCGCCGACGCTGCCGGCGGCGACGCGGAGCTCGTGCGCATCACGGGCTCCCGCGCGATCGAGCGCTTCACGGGTCCGCAGATTCGGAAGTTCTGGAAGACCGAGCCGGCGCTCTACGAAAAGACCCGCGAGATCCACCTCGTCAGCAGCTTCGTCGCTTCGGTGCTCGCGGGCCGTTCGGTCGCGATCGATTTCGGTGACGGCGCCGGGATGAACCTGCTCGACCTCGCGGGCGCGCGCTTCAGCCCGAAGCTGCTCGAACTGACCGCGCCCGGGCTCGAAGCCAAGCTGCGCCCCGCAGTTGCCTCGAACACCATCGTCGGGGAGATCGCGCCGTACTTCGTCGAACGCTACGGGTTCTCGCGCGGGACGCCCATCGTCGCGTTCACGGTCGACAACCCGAGCAGCCTCGTGGGCATGGGCGCGACCGAGCCGGGCACGGCCGTGATCAGCCTGGGCACGAGCGACACCGTGTTCGCGGCGATGCGCGAACCGCGCACCGATCCGCGCGGGTTCGGACACGTGTTCGGCAATCCCGCGGGCGGCTTCATGTGCCTCATCTGCTTCGCCAACGGCTCGCTCGCCCGCGAGCGGATTCGCGAGCAGCTCGGGCTCGACTGGACCGCGTTCGAGCGGATGGTGCTCGAGCAGAGCCGACCCGGCAACGACGGCGCGCTCTTGCTGCCGTACTTCGTCCCCGAAATCACGCCCAAGATCCTGAATCCGAAGCTCGAGCTCTTCGGCGACCCCGAGTTCGTCGCTCTGCGCGACGCGCCGCGGGTCGCGCGCGCAATCGTCGAAGCCCAGGCGCTCGCGATGCAGCGCTATTCCGACTAGATCGGCGAGCACCCGACGCGAATCCTCGCAACCGGCGGCGCGTCGCGGAACCGGGCGATCTTGCAGGTCATCGCCGACGTGTTCCAGGCAGAGGTCCAGACGCTCGCCGTCGGCAATTCGTCTGC
>QGUH01001127.1 GCA_003242355.1 Pseudomonadota bacterium | reverse complement strand
TTCCCGATAGCCCGGGTTTCTGGGTTTCCTGTCCGGGAAAGCCGACAGCCAGGGTCAGGGCTCCCGGATGACATGGCATTCGACGATGCCCACGCGGTAGGCGAGCACGAGACCGACCGAAAGGCTCAGAAGGCCCGCAACGCGCACGACCATGCGGCGAAGCCAGACCGCTCGCTCCGCGGCCCATGCCGTCGACAGCGCCAGGATCGACGTCAGCGCGGTCATCCCCACGACGGTGCCGAGCCCGAAGAGCCCGAGGTACGGCAGCGCAATCCACGAGTTCGCCGTGGACGCGAGCACGAGCAGCGCGACGGCCGCGGATCCCGCGAGCCCGTGCACGATGCCGACGCCGAGCGCGCGAAGCAGCGCCGCGCGCGGCAAGGTCGCCGCGGGTGCCCCTTCGCACACGGCCGGAGAGACGCCGCCCAGGTTGAGCACCCCGAGCCCAATCAGCATCAGCGCCACGGAGAACTCCATGCCGAGCCCGACACGCGGCGGGATCACGATTCCGAGCAGTACGATCGCGCTGCCCACGAGCAGCACCGTGAGGGCGTGCCCGAATCCCCAGGACGCGCCGATCAGCAACGCACCGCGGACCGAGCGCTCCCGCGAGGCGATGGCCCCGACCGCGGCCACGTGATCGGCGTCCGTCGCATGGCGGAGCCCGAGCAAGAAGCCGAGCGCGAGCATGGAACCGAGCGAGCCCACGGCCGCGTCGTAGCACGACTTTCGGATTTCGTGCCACCGCTCCGCGGCGCGCGCGCCTCCCCTCCGCGCCACTTCCGGGCCCGCGTCCGGAGGGCGCTCTTGTGTCGCGCGCGCAAACGGGTATAGGGGGCCTCTCCGGAGATCCCAGTGGCCAAGCCTGCAGCTCAGAAATCCGCCATTTCTCCCACTCGCAGCGAAGACTACGCCGAATGGTACCAGCAGGTCGTTCGGGCGGCGGATCTCGCCGAGACCTCGCCCGTCCGCGGCTGCATGGTGATCAAGCCGTGGGGATACGCCATCTGGGAGAACATCCAGCGCGTGCTCGACGGGATGTTCAAGGCGACCGGACACAAGAACGCCTACTTCCCGCTCTTCATCCCGAAATCATTTCTCGAGAAGGAAGCCGAGCACGTCGAAGGGTTCGCCAAGGAATGTGCCGTGGTCACGCACCACCGGCTCGTCGCCGGCAAGGAAGGCGGGCTGATTCCCGACCCCGAGGCGCGGCTCGAGGAGCCGCTCATCGTGCGGCCCACGTCGGAAACCATCATCGGCGCCGCGTTCGCCCAATGGGTCCAGAGCTACCGCGACCTGCCGTTGCTCATCAATCAGTGGGCGAACGTCGTTCGTTGGGAGCTGCGCACGCGCCTGTTCCTGCGAACGGCGGAGTTCCTCTGGCAAGAAGGGCACACCGTGCATGCGACCGCGGACGATGCCGTCGCGGAGACGCGGCGAATGCTCGAGGTGTACACGGACTTCGCCGAAAATTACATGGCGATGCCCGTGATCCCCGGGCGCAAGACGGACAGCGAGCGGTTCCCGGGCGCCGTCGACACGTACAGCATCGAGGCGATGATGCAGGACCGCAAAGCGCTACAAGCGGGCACCTCGCATTTCCTCGGTCAGAACTTCGCGCGCGCCAGCGGGATTCGTTTCCTCGACGCGGCCGGGCAACAGCAGCTCGCCTGGACGACCTCTTGGGGCGTTTCCACGCGCCTCGTCGGCGGCTTGATCATGACCCACTCGGACGACGACGGGCTCGTGCTGCCGCCCTTGCTCGCGCCCGCTCACGTCGTGATCTGGCCGGTGTTTCGCGGCGACGAGACGCGCGCGCCCATTCTCGAAGCGATCGAGCGCATCGCGACGGCCCTGCGCGCCGAACGCTTCGGCGGCCGCCCGATCGAGGTCGAGACCGACCGGCGCGACGCCGCCGGGGGGGCAAGGCAGGGGGAGGGGACCAGAAGGGGATCCCGCTGGCGCTTGAGAACCGGTCGGCGGACATTCGCGGGGCAAG
>QGUH01000159.1 GCA_003242355.1 Pseudomonadota bacterium | reverse complement strand
CACGCGCATGGACACGCCCGTGGCGAGAACCTTCTGGATCCAGGGCTCCAGCACCGCGTGCGCTTCGGGCCAGCATTCGCGATAGGGCCTACCGAGACAGCGCGGATCGGATCGCCCGACGAGCGCAGCGAAGCCCTCGTTGTGGATCTGAAGCTGATCGGGGCCCCACAGCAGCACCGCTGCCGTCGGCATTTCGAGGATCAGGTCGACGTAGCTCCGTAAGCTTCGTGGCCAGGATTCGATCGGGCCGAGGCTCGTCCGCGACCAGTCTTTGGATCGCACGAGCACTGCAGCCGCGCTGCGCCCGGCGAGGGACTCTCCGTGCTGAAAAACTGCGCGCGCCATCGCGATCATCCCCAAGCTTCCTTCGGTTCGGGTCGACTCCGCTTACACGGGCGCTCCCACAGCCGCAACTTCCATAATCGCGAGGGTTGACCACTCGAATCGAGCCGTTTTGCGCCGCGTGCAGACTCGCCCTCACAGGGTGGAAACTCGCGGGGCATTCCACCCGTGTTCCGAAAAGGATCGTGTGAAGTTTCGCAGCGTGGCAATCGCCTCACTCTCGATTTCCGATCACCCGGCAAAAGAACGTGGCATCGGTCATCGTCCTTTCGAAAAGCGCGCCACGAAACGAAAGGCGCAAGCACCGGAAAGAACACGGACTTTCGGGTTTTCCGGACGTGAGGACCGAAATCGCGGTCAGGGCGCGAGCTGCAAACGGCGCCGCTTGAGCCGCTCGGGGGCGAGCGGCGTCTCGACGGCGGCATAGCCTCGGCCGTCGGGCGTGTGCCCGAGCGCGCCGAAGGCGCGCCGATAGTCGGCGAAGCGACCACCGGCACGCACCGCGGCGAGCACGGCCTCGCCTTCCGCCATGCCGCCCTGCGAAAGGACGTATTCCACCCAGGCCCAGCGCGCGCTCGTCGCCCGCACGTC
Source organism: Pseudomonadota bacterium (assembly GCA_003242355.1). Lineage (GTDB taxonomy): Bacteria > Myxococcota_A > Polyangia > Polyangiales > Polyangiaceae > PMG-095. Next base: position 6,405 of record QGUH01000159.1, on the reverse strand, counting down.
GACGCGCCCGCGCAAGCCGCGCCGCAAACGCTCGAGTCGATCCTGAATCACCCCGACACCGGCGTACGGCATGCGGTCGAGCGGCGTGTTGCGCTTGGCGCAAAACGGGGAAATCCCGAGCGCGACGGGAATGATGCGCGACAGCTCCGTGACGAAGCGCACGCACTCGTCGATGTCGGCGTCCGTCTCTCCCGGCAGCCCGACCATCAAGTAGAGCTTGAGGCGCTCCATTCCGTAACGCCGTGCGCGTTCGGCCGCTGCTTCGTAGTGCGGCTCGCGGCCGCGCCGCTCGATGAGATCCCGCAAGCGTTCGCTCGCGCCGTCGAGCGCCGTCGTCAGCGTGCGATAGCCGGCGAGGCGCAAGGCCGCCACGAGCTCCTCCTTGAGCCGATCGGGCCTGAGGCTCGAGAGCCCGACCTCGATGCCGCGCCCGGCGAGCTCCCGCACGATCTCCACGATTTTCGGATGATCGCTGACGGCGGCGCCGACGAGGCCGACGCGACGCGCATCGCTCGGGATGCGCTCGAGCACCACCTCTTTCGGCACGATACGCATGCCGCCGTTGGTGGTGCGTCGCATCACGCAATAAGTGCACCCCCGCGAGCACCCGCGTTCCGCCTCGATCAGGAACATGTTCGACAGCTCGGTGTGCGGTGTGCGGATCGTGCTGAAGGCCGGCAGCAACGCGTCGTCGGCCTTCGCGATGGGCGGCAAGCGATCGCCGTGCACGGCCGGCACGAACACCCCGGGGAGTTGCGCGAGCGCATCGAGCGCCGAAGCGCGGCCGTTGCTCTCGGTGATGGTGCGGAGCGCGGGGATCACGATCGCGTCGGCTTCCCCGATCACGATCGCGTCGGCGAACGGCGCGAGCGGCAGCGGGTTCGAGAACGTGAGCGGTCCGCCGGCGAGGATGAACGGATGCCGCGCATCCCGCTCGCGGGCGAGCGGCGGGATCCCGCTCGCGTCGAGCATCTTGACGAGACCCGCGATCTCGATCTCGTACGCCATGCTCACGGCGAGCACCGGCAGATCGGACAGCTCGGTCTTCCCTTCGTAGGTGACCGGCCGTTCCGTGAGGGCAACGCCCGGCGCGTCGGCCCCGTCCGCCAGGAACACGCGCTCGGCCGCGAAGCCCGGCGCCTCCTGAATCAGCCGGTAGACCCGCTGGTAGCCGAGCGAGCTCATCCCGACCGAGTACGGCGAGGGATAGAGCAGGCCGACGCGAACGGGCGCGCTCTTCTCGATCCGCCCGATTTCGGCGGCGAGGCGCTCTTCCAGGATGCGCCGCGTAGCGTAGCTCGGCACCGCGGGAGTATAGCGAACGGCTGCGCCCAGGCCGGCTTCGCGAGCACGAAAACCGCGGGCGCGACGGCTTTTTGCCTCGCTTTCCCCGGCTCGTGTGGTGCAATCCGGGCTCGACGATGGACGAGCTCGTCCACGACTGGAACGAAGCGCCGGGCGCTCGGAGCGCTCGGCCGCCGGCGGCCGTCCTCGACGACACGCTGCGCGATGGGCTGCAGAACGCGAGCGTGCGCCTGCCCCCGCTCGACACGCGGCTCCTGCTCGTGCGCCGCGCGGCCGAGCTCGGGGTCGAATGCGTGAACCTGGGTCTGCCGGCCGCCTCCGACCTGGCCTTCGAGGAGATCGCCGCGCTCTGTCGCGCGATTCGTGACGAGAAGCTGCCGCTCGCCGTGGCCTGCGCCGGGCGCACGCTGGCTCGCGACATGGAGCCCATCGTGGAGTTGGTGGAGCGCACCGGGCTGCGGGTCGAAGCGCATTGCTTCGTCGGCTCGAGCCCCGTGCGCTTGCTCGCCGAGGGCTGGTCGCCGGACGAGCTCGAGCGCCGGAGCGCCGAAGCGGTCGACGTGGCGGTTCGCGCCGGGCTCGAAGCGGTGTTCGTGACCGAAGACACGACGCGCTCGCGACCGGACTTTCTCGAGCGCCTCTTCGCCTGCGCGCTCGATCACGGAGCGAGCCGCCTCTGTCTCTGTGACACGGTGGGGCACGCGACTCCGGAAGGAGCCACGCGCCTGGTCGAGTTCACGCGTTCGATCGTGGAGCGTTCCGGAACCCGCGCGCGCATCGACTGGCACGGCCACAACGACCGCGGCCTCGGGCTCGCCACCGCGCTCGCGGCGGTGCGCGCCGGCGTCGATCGCGTGCACGCGACGGCGCTCGGTATCGGCGAGCGCGTCGGCAACACACCGCTCGAGCTCCTCGTGGTGAACCTCGCGCTCGAAGGCCGCTGGCCGCACCCGCTCGAGGCGCTCGCCCGTTACGTGGACACCGTGGCGCGCGCGCTCGGCTGGAACATCCCGAAGAATTATCCGGTGTTCGGCGAGAACGCGTTCCGCACCGCGACGGGCGTGCACGCGGCGGCCATCCGCAAGGCGGAGGCGCGCGACCGAAAGCTCGCCGACATCGTCTACAGCAGCGTTCCGTCGGCCTGGTTCGGGCGCGAGCAGGAGATCGCCGTCGGGCCCATGTCCGGTGCCGCCAACGTTCGAGCATGGCTGGAGCGCCACGACGTGCCCGCGGATCCCGAGCTCGTCGCGCACATCGTGCGCGCGGCCAAGCGCTCCGACCACATCTTGTCGGACGCAGAGCTCTCTTTGCTGACGCGGGAGCACACGCTGAAGGAACGCACGGGGCGGACGTAAAAACCGGTGTGACCCCTCTCGGGCAAGAGCCTCCCAGCCTGCGTTCGTTCCGGCTGACCCGCCCCCCCACCAGCCTCTCGGCGCTCGCGCGCAGCCGGCTCCCCGGCGCCCCGAGCTCGCTGCCCAAGCCGCCGGGGCGAGCACGGCTCGGCCTGATCGGTGTCGGGATCCTCGCGCTGGCCGCCGTGGTCGGCCTCGTCACTCGGCTCGAGCGCGAAGAGCCCGAGCTCTCGCTGCTCATCCTGCACGGCGCTCCCGAAATCCGGCGCGCGCCGAACGGCGAGCGCATTCGCTGGCGGCGCCGCGCGACCACCGTCCACATCGATTCCTCGCTCGACCGCTTCGGCCCCGGCGCGAAGCTCGCCGTGCAGAACGCGTTCGGCACGTGGCTCTCGACCGACGCGTACGTTCCGGCGCTCACGTTCGACACGAGTCAGGGCGCGACGCTGACGATGAAGGCCGACGGCAGGAACACCGTGCTCGCCGCGCCGATCACGATCCCGGGGCACGAGAAAGACCTCGCCGTCGCGCTCGTATACTGGGACGAACGCACCGGCGCGATCAGCGAGGCGGACATCGTCGTGAACACGAAGGTTCCGTTCGCCGTGCTCGAGGACGCGACCGACGACGATCGGGACTCCCGGCAGGATCGCGACCGACACGACCACGATCGGGACCGCGATCACGACCACGATCACGACCACCACCACGCGAAGCAGGGCGGGCAGAAGAGCAGCTGCTCGGGCAACTACGACCTGCAGAACGTCCTCACCCACGAAGTCGGGCACTATCTGGGCCTGGGTGAGGACGTCGAAAATCGCCTCGCGACCATGTACTTCAGCAGCGCTCGCTGCGAGACGCACAAACGCACGCTCGACACGAGCGACGAGCAGGCCGCGACGACCTTGTACTCGGCGCCGATCGAAGAGCCCATCGAGCAGGCCTCCGCCGGTTGCAGCGTTTCGGGCTCCCGACCGGGCGAAAGGCCCACCGCGGCGTTCTTGCTTTTGGCGGCGCTCGGCGCGCTCACGCGGCGGCGTTCCGCGAAATCCTGATCACGCCGAGCCCCGAAGGGCTCTGCGTCGCTCGCCCGGGGCGCGTCGGCACTCGACGTCGGCGGTGCCCGGTGCCAGATCGACGGAACAGGGAGCATGGTGTCCGATCTTCCGGAAGCCGCGCGGCCACCGCGTGCCAGGCAGCGCCGCCGCAAAGCGCTCACCCACGTCGGCGGGCGGGTGGAGGTGCACACGCGCGATCCGGAGCTCGCGCGCGTGCTCGTCACCGCGCTCGACGTGCGGCCCGACGAAGAGCGCGTGCTCGCTCACGTGCACGGCTTCCACAGCTATCCCGCGCGCATGCACCCCGACACGGCCGGCGCGCTCGCCCGAGCGCTTTCTCCGGAGCGCGGCACCGTGCTCGATCCGTTCTGCGGCAGTGGCACCGTGCTCGTCGCCGCGCGCGAGCTCGGGCGCGTCGCGCTCGGAAGCGACTTGAATCCGCTCGCGGTGCGGCTCGCGCGGCTCAAGCTCTCGAGCGTCGACGAGGGCTTCGTTCGCGCGCTGAACGCCGCAGCCGAGCGGGTGGCCGAGCACGCGCTCGCGCGCAAGGCCGCCGAGCTCGGGCCCACGCATCCGTACGGCCCGGAAGATCGAGAGCTCTTCGCGCCGCACGTGCTGCTCGAGCTCGACGGGCTGCGCGACGGCATCGACCAGATTGCCGAGCGCGAAATCGCGAGTGCGCTCCGCCTGGTGCTGTCCGCGCTGCTCACGAAAGTGAGCGTGCGCCGCGGCGACTCGAGCGCCGGCGTCACGCCGAAACGCATCGCCGGCGGATTCACGATCCGCTTCTTCGTCAAGAAGACGCGCGAGCTCGGCGAGCGACTCCTCGAGGCGGAGCGGCGGCGCCCGAAACGAGCTCCCGTGGCGCGCGTGGAAATCGCCGACGCGCGCCGCCTCGGGTTCGTGCGCGACCGCTCCGTGGACCTGGTGTTGAGCTCGCCGCCGTACCCCGGCGTGTACGACTACTTCGAGCATCACCGACTGCGGCTCCGCTGGCTGCGCCTCGACGGGCGCGAGCTCCGCCGTTCCGAGATCGGCGCGCGCCGCACGGCGCGCTCGGCCGCGGAGGCCATCGCCGCGTGGGAGCGCGATTTCGGGCGCTGCCTCGCGGAAATGGCGCGCGTGCTCCGACCGAACGGACACGTCGCGCTCCTCCTCGCCGACTCCACGGTCGGCGGACGCGCGCTGCGCGTCGAACGCTGGCTGCCCGAGTTCGCGGCGCGCGCCGACCTCGACGTGGTCGGGCGCGCGGCACAACCGCGGCCGCACTTTCACGCCCCCTCGAGCCGAGCGTTCGCGACGCGGCCGCGTTTCGAACATCTCGTCATCCTGAAACCCGGCAGGTCGAAATGAGCATGGCGAATCGACTGGCGAACGAAACCAGCCCCTATCTGTTGCAGCACGCGAACAATCCGGTCGATTGGTACCCCTGGGGCGAAGAAGCCCTGCGGCGCGCGCGCGAGGAGGACAAACCCATCTTTCTCAGCATCGGGTACGCGGCGTGCCACTGGTGCCACGTGATGGAGCGCGAGTCGTTCGAGAACCCGGAGATCGCCGAGGTGCTCAATCGGCATTTCGTCTCGATCAAGGTCGACCGCGAGGAGCGCCCCGATCTCGACGACGTCTACATGGCGGCGACCGTCGCCCTGAGCGGCAGCGGGGGTTGGCCGATGAGCGTGTTCTTGGCGCCTGACCAGAGGCCGTTCTTCGCGGGCACCTATTTCCCACCCACGGATCGTTGGGGGCGCCCCGGTTTCTCCACCATTCTCAGGCGCATCGCCGATCTGTGGGCGAACGAGCGCACCGCGCTCCTCGAACAGGCCGAGCGCCTGACGGAGCACGTGCGCGATCAGTCCGAGCCGGCCATGCCGCTGCCGATTCCGCCGAGCGCCATCGACGACGCCGTCGAGGCCCTGTCGCGGAGCTACGACGCGCGCCATGGCGGTTTCGGGGAGGCTCCCAAGTTTCCGCCGCACCAGGCGCTCGGGCTCCTGCTCCGCCACTACGCGCGCACCAAGAATCCGCGCTCGCTCGAAATGGCGCGCGGAACGCTCGACGGCATGAAGAACGGCGGCATCTACGATCACGTGGGCGGCGGGTTCGCGCGCTACTCGACCGACGAGCGCTGGCTCGTGCCCCACTTCGAGAAAATGCTGTACGACAACGCGCAGGCCGCCGTCGTGTACCTCGAAGCGTTCCAGGTCACCGGCGACCGCGAGTACGCGCGCGTCGCGCGCGAAACGCTCGACTACGTCGTGCGCGAAATGCAAGGCGCGGAGGGCGGATACTTCTCCGCCACCGACGCGGACAGCGAGGGTGAAGAAGGCAAGTTCTTCGTATTCACTTTCGACGAGATTCAGGAAATCCTCGGGCGCGAGGACGCCGAGGCGTTCTGCCTGTATTACGACGTGACGCCAGAGGGCAATTGGGAGGGCAAGAACGTGCTCAACACGCCGCGCCCGCTCGCGAGCGTCGCCGCGGAGCTCGGTGTCGAGCCGGAACGCCTCGCCGAGCGCTTGGCCGGCGCCCGCGCCGCCGTGTACGCCGCGCGGTCGCACCGCGTGCCCCCGCTGCTCGACGACAAGATCATCACCGCGTGGAACGGGCTCATGATTGCCGCCATGGCCGAGGGCCATCGCGTGCTGCGCGACGCGCGCTACCTCGAATCTGCCGAGCGCGCCGCGAGC
>QGUH01000158.1 GCA_003242355.1 Pseudomonadota bacterium | reverse complement strand
CCAGCTGATCACGCAAAACCCGGAGAGCTCGCGCGAAAGGCGCGCTCCCTCCGTGTACCCGATGGCAACGCACAGCACGGCCGCGAGCAGCCCGAGGTCCGTCCCTACCGGCTCGTCCGGGCTCGCGCCGAACACGTAGAGGCAAACGCCGAAGAGGCCGAGGGCGACGCCGAGCCAAAAGCTGCGCGCGGGGCGCTCGCCAGCGCGGAGCACGGCGAGGATCGCCGTGCACGCCGGAGCGAGCGCCACCACGACCGCGGCATGCGACGCCGAGCTCGAGGTGAGGACGATCGCGCTGAGCAGCGGGAAGCCCGCGACCACGGTCAGGGCAATCACGGCGAACGACGGCCAATGACGGCGTGCCGGCACCGGCTCGCCGCGCACGAGCAAGTACACGAGCGCCAGAAGCGCTGCGACCAGTGCTCGTCCGAGCCCCACGACGACGGCCCCGAGATCGGCGACGGCGATCCGCGTCGCCGGCAACGTCCCGCTGAAACCGAGCACACCAATCGCGGCGAGCGCGAGCCCTTGCCAAGGAGAAAAACGCTGCATGCTCGGCATCGTGAGTCGTCCCCGCTGGACCGGGCAGTAGCAGCGGCGCGTCCATCCCACGAGGACAGGATGCGGCCTGTGCCGGTGGGGGCGCACCGCATCTGTACTGGTCTCCATCACACTCAACCAGTACAGTTGGCGAATGGGCGCCGTCGCTGGGCACTTGTACGAACGGCTTGCAGAAGAGTTCGCGGGCGCGATCGAGCGCGGCGCGCTCCGACCGGGCGAGCGCTTGCCTTCCGTACGAGCTTTGAGCTCCAAACGCGGCGTCAGCCCTGCCACGGTGGTTCAGGCGTACGCGGCGCTCGAGCACCGCGGCCTGATCGAGCCGCGCGCTCGCTCGGGGTACTACGTGCGACGTCGTCTCCAGGTCTCGATCGCCGTGCCCGAGGTGCGGGAGACCGCGCGCAAACCGCGACGCGTGTCGGTGGCGAGCGCGATTCACGATCTGTTCGACGCGATCGCGGACCCGAGCGTCGTTCCGATCGGCGCCGCGTGCGTGAGCCCGGAGCTCTTGCCGATCGAGCGGCTCAATCGCCTCCTCTCCGCGGTCTCCCGAGAGCTCGGCTCGCTCGGCGGAACGTATGGCGCAGCGGAAGGATGGCTGCCGCTGCGGCGTCAGCTCGCCCGCCGCGGCGTCGAGGCGGGGATCGCGCTTTCCGCGAACGACGTCGTCGTGACGAACGGCGCCCTGCAAGCCCTCGAGCTTGCGTTGCGCGCGGTCACGCGACCGGGAGACATCGTCGCGGTCGAGTCCCCGACGTATTTCGGGATCCTCCAACTCGTCGAGAACCTGGGGCTGCGCGCCGTGACCATCCCGTGTCACGGCGAAAGCGGCCTGGACCTCGCGGCCCTCGCGGCTGCGCTCGAACGGCATCCGTTGCGGGCGTGCGTCGCGGTGCCGAGCTTCAACAACCCTTCCGGTGCGTGCCTCCCCGAAGAGGGGCGCATCGCGCTGCTCCAGCTGCTTTCGCGGTACGACGTGCCCCTCATCGAAGACGATCTGTACGGCGATCTGCACCATCGGGGTCCCCGTCCGCGACCCGTGAAGGCCTTCGACTCGCACGGGCGCGTGCTCTACTGCACCTCGATCTCGAAGACGCTGGCGCCGGGATATCGCATCGGCTGGATCGCGGGCGGGCGCTACCACGATCGCATCGTGCAGCTCAAACGGGGTGCGGACATGCACACGGCGATCCCGCTCCAAGCGGCCCTGTCGGAGTTCCTGGCCGGAGGCGGCTACGAGCGCCACCTGCGTGTGCTGCGGGCACGCCTCGCCACTCAGGTCGAGCGCCTCCGCACGGCGGTCGCCCTCCGTTTCCCCGCGGGCACGCGCGTCAGCAACCCGAGCGGCGGATTCGTTCTCTGGGTGGAGCTCCCCGAGCACGTCGATTCGCTCGAGCTTCAGCGAGCCGCGCTCGCCAATCGCATCTCCGTGGCCCCGGGCGTGCTCTTCGGTGCGGGCGACGAGTTCCGTCACTACGTGCGATTGAGCGCGGGACACCCGTGGTCCGAGCGCACCGAACGCGCCGTCGCCACGCTCGCGGATCTCGTCCGCGTCCCGACCGCGCTCGCCGTCTGAAACCGCTACTCCTGTGCGTCCGGCTCTCCCTCGTAATACGGGAGCGACTCGCCGAGGCGATGAATCTCGCGGATCCAGGGGTTCTCGAAGCTCGGCCCCGCCACGACGCCCACCTTGTTCGAATCCGGATAACCGACGATCTCGCACTTGTGCTTCGTCGAAAGGCACAGATACACGAGGGGCTCGTCGCCGTCGTTGACGAGCTTTTGCGCGTGCTCGGGACCAATCGGATACGCAATCCAGTCACCGGCGCGAATCGGCACGCGGCACTCGCCGATGCGTGCGGTACCGCGCCCGGAGAGGACGTAACACGCCTCTTCGTTCGCACAGTGGTAGTGGAGGGGGAACGCGCGTTCGCCGGGCGCGAGCTCGAGCAGCTGAGCCCCGAGCTGCTGATTGCCGGCGTGTCGCGCGAGCGGGCGCGACTTCACGTGGAACTTCCCCTGCCTGCACTCGGTGGGCTCGATCTCGTCTGCGTTGATTACGTTCGGGTGGCGGCGCTCCGTGGACATGGCGACAGAGTACGCAGTCGGCCCGAACGCCTCGGGGAAAAATCACGCTTCGGCGTGCGTGCCCGGTCGAAGCGCGTAAGCTCAGGCTCGCAGAGGTGAACGATGCGAAAATCGGAGCACGAGCCGATTCCCGCGCTGCCCATCAAGCTCGATTCCACGACCAACGGAGAGTACTGGCCGCGCCCACCGTCTCCTGCGCTCGCCGCCGCCCAGAAACGCGCCTGGGCGGCGGTCGACGAGCACACGCGCGCGCTCCGCTGGACGCGCCGCGAATACCTCACGAGCGCCTGCGGCGCCGCGACCGTGCTCCTGGCGCTCAACCAGATGGGCTGCGCGGGAGGCAGCTACCGCGTTCCCAAGGAAGCGGCGCGCGAGCCAGCCGCCGCGGAAGGAGCCTTGTCGGGCAACGAGCTCGTCATCGACGTCCAAACCCACCAAGTGAGCGCCGTACGCCCGTGGTGGGACGTCTCGGGGCCGTCGCTCGCCGACTTTCTCACGACCACGCCCCAAGCGCGGTGCGGAGCGCCGCACTGGGCCCGCTGCTTCACGGACGACGTGCTGCTCCGCGAGGTCTTCCTGGAAAGCGACACGAGCGTGGCCGTGCTGAGCGCGCTCTGGGGCAGTCCCCACCCGATGCTCGCGTCCGAAGCCGCGCGCACGCGGGAGAAGGTCGCCGAGCTCGGACGCGGTCGGATGTTGATCCACGGCATCGTGCAACCGAACGAGGCGTCCTGGCCGGAAATCGAAACGCACATGCAGCGCCTCGTCGCGGAGTGGAAAATCGACGCCTGGAAGCTGTACACGGTGTGGGGCCCGAACGGTCAGGGCTTCCGCTTGGACGACGAGCTCGGCATGAAGACGATTCAGACGGGGCTCGATCTCGGACTGACGCGTTTCGCGGTTCACAAGGGGCTCCCCCTTCCGGGAATGAACCGTGCGTACACGTCGCCGCTCGACGTGGGCCCCGCCGCGCGCGCGTTTCCGCAGGCGACGTTCCTCGTGTACCACTCGGGCTGGGAAGCCGATCACGTCGAAGGGCCGTACGATCCGAAGGCCGAACGCGGCGTGGACGCGCTCATCCGCTCGCTGCACGAAAACGGGATCGGGAAAAACGGGAACGTGTACGCCGAGCTCGGCTCCACCTGGCGCGAGCTCATGAAGGCGCCCGATCAGGCGGCGCACGTGCTCGGCAAGCTCCTGCTCCACCTGGGAGAGGATCGAATCCTCTGGGGCACGGACGCGATCTGGTTCGGCTCCCCGCAGGATCAGATTCAGGCGTTCCGCGCCTTCGAAATCTCTGCCGAGTTTCAGGAACGCTTCGGCTATCCGGCGCTCACGCCCGAACGCAAGGCGAAGATCTTCGGACTGAATGCCGCGCACGTGTACGGCGTGAACGTCGCCGAGCTCCGCGGTCACCACACGTCCGATCTCGTGACGCGGCTCCGCGAGGAGTACCGAAACGACCCGAATCCGTCGTTTCGAACCTACGGTCCGCGCACGCGCCGCGAGATGCTCGGCCTCTTGCGCTCCCCATTCGGCCATTGATGCGCCTCCGCCCCGCGTCGGTCTCGTCCGGGAAGACCGGCGCCGCGGGGATGCGCATCAGCGATGCGTGCCCCGGTTCTCGAGAGCGTGCGTTACACACCGTTCGTGGCTCCGCCTCTACCGGATCCACTGCGGGTCGATGGCCCCCTCAAGGGGCGCGCGTCGCACGCTCGTTCATGCTCGTTCGTGGTGGCGTGCCTCGGACTCTCCTGGATGAGAGGTGTCCTCGCTCCGACAGGGCCAAGAGCACGACCGCCGCGAGGCGATCGAACGGAATCACGGCCCGAGGGCTCCCGCCTGAATCCAGGCGGTGATCGTGGCCATGTCCGCTGCGGGCAGGCACACGTCGTCGATGCAGCCCTGAGGCATCACGAAATCGTTGCACTGCCAGGTGGGCAGCATCACCAGAGCGCTATTCGCCGGATCGTTCGGAACGACGAGCGGCTTATCGTTGCACGGCTCCACCATTCTCGTGAGCAGCGTCTGGTGCAGCCCCTCACCCGTCAGCACGAGATCCTGCCCCTCTTCACCACCACCATGACAGGAGAGGTGTCCGCAGCTCATCTCGAGAATTGCTGCGACCGCCGCGAAGGTTGCCGGAGCATTCGAGCCCCCTGAACCTGCCGCGCCGGATTGGCCGCCCGTCGCCATGCCCGCCTGACCGCCGCCAGCCGAGCCGCTCGTTCCCCCGTCACCGCCAAAGGCGCCCCCAGCGCCCGCCGCGCTGCCGCCACCTCCCGTATAGCCGCCGATTCCGCCAGCACCGGCGCCTCCAAAACCAGCGGCGCCACCCGAACCAGCGATACCACCGGAGCCAGCAGCTCCACCGAAAGCACCAGCAACGCCACCGTTCGCCGCAGCGCCGCCGACACCAGCGGCGCCGCCAAGCCCGCTGCCGCCCGAGGCGCCGCCGCTTCCCGCGCTCGACCCGATCATGCCGCCACCGCTCACGGTGGCGCCGCCCGTCGCGCCGCTGCCACCGGTCGAGCTCGTCGGCGTGCCGCCAGCGCCGCCTTCCACTCCGGGTGACGCCCCCGGATCCGGGCTGCACGCGCCGATCGTCAGAACGAGGCCCAGAACAACGAAGCGCGCCATCATCGGGTTTCGTGCGGCACCGGATGGATAGCAGCGCGCTCCGGATTCCGCCAGACGAGCCACGGAGTTTCGACGAACCGATGCAGCGCGCAGCGCCAGCATCGGCACCACGCTCCCACGAAAGCTGTCGTCAACGACACAGCGAGCAGTGCCCCCTGCCCGAATGAAGCAGAACGCCGATCGGTGGGAACCGATCGGCGTTCCGAGCTCCGCGAAAATTCGGCTCAGCCTAGTTTTCGGACCGATACGCGGAGTGCGCGGCGAGAAACGAAACCAACTGCCCTGACGAATTCAGCATTCGCCCGCGGAACCGCGCCGGAACAGGATGCCAAGCCGCACCTCCTGATGCGTTCGGCGCGCGCCACGCGCTCGCGAGCACGAGGGCTCGTCCACTTTCAGCGCGCGCCGCGTGCTCGCGAGAACGACGGTTCGTCCGCTTTCGGCGCGCGCCGCGCGCTCGCGAGAACGAGGCCTCGCGTTCGGCGCGCGCCACGCGCTCGCGAGCACGACGGTTCGTCCGCGTTCGGCGGCGCGCCGCGCGCTCGCGAGCACGAGGGCTCGTCCGCGTTCGGCGCGCGCCACGCGCTCGCAAGCGGTTCAGGCGCTGGCCTTCAACGAGGCCACCTCTCCGGGGTTCTTGATCCCGTCGGTCTCCTTGTTTCCGTCGAACTTGCCGAAGGTCGTCACCGGACCGCCGTCGGGCCCCTTGCATCCCACGGCGTTCATCAGCGTCACGTACAGCTTGTTGATCGGCACGTTGCCGCGGCTCGAGCCCGTGTTTCCGATGGTGCCACCGTTCGTGCACGAGCCCTCGCTGTTCCCGCGCCCGATCTGCCCGCCTTCCACGTTCACGATGGCGCCTTGCTTCAGGTAACCACCGGCGCTTCCGGCGATGATGATGGGCAGGTTGTTCAGGTTGTGCGCGTTGCCGTCGGACAGCTCCGGCAGCCACATGGTCGCCGTGTTGTCGAGCAAGGTACCCTCGCCCTCTCCGATCGAGTTCAACGTCTCGACCAGTTTCACGTACCGAGCGGCGTACCAGCGGTCGATCTCGGCGATCATGTCGATCACACCCGGGAAGCAGTTGCCGCCCACCGTAAAATCGCCAGTCCGGTGGGAGAGGCCATGGTGCTCCTTGGTGTGGTTGATGCCGTCCCACTTGAACGTGACGTATCCGGGATAGACCAGCATCAACATGCGATTGACGTCGCACATCATGGTCAGCGCCATGAGCTTCATCATCATGTCGCCGCCCTTGGTGAACGAGATCGCGAGGTTCGAGTCGCCTTCGGGCGTGCCCATCGGACCGAGCACGTTGCCCGGCGTGATGGGACCGGTCGGGCTCGCCTCCTTCAGGGCCTGTTCCGTGATCCCCAAGTTCATCGCGGCCAACGTGTTGCACGCCGCGGAGAGCTCCGGATCGTTGACGCCCACCTCCGCCTCGCGCAGCAGCTGGAGCCACGAGTCGACCCGATCCTGATCGGCCTTGCTCATGTTCAGCCGCTTGTACGTCGCGAGGTCGTCGCTCACGAGGTCGATCACGCTCTTGCCGCGCGCCACGAGGTAGTCCGCGCGCGTGACGGGTTCCTGAGCGGTGCCGCCGCCGTTGGCGAGCACGCCCGAGAGCAGCGTGTACACGCTCTGCGGATTCACGTTCGCGGGATACGGCGTGTTGGAGTCCGAGAACGAAAGCACCTCTTTGATGCTCGTGCTGGCTGCGCCGACGCCGAGCACCATCGGTGCCGCGCCGCCCGGATTGATCTGCTTGGCGATGACGTGATCGAGCGACTGGGCCGACGCGTAACGGCTCCGGTCGTCGATGATGTACGCGCAGGTCAGCTTCGAGCCCATCGCCTGGTCGTGCGGGTCGATGACCTGCCCGGACCCGTATTGGTTGAGCGATCGGAACCCGCGCGGGATGAGGAGCTTGTCCACGTAGGACGACAGACCCTCGAGGTACGTCCCGGCCAAGTCCTCCTTGGTGAGCGGCCCGTCTTCCTTCTGCGGTTTTTTCCCATCTCCCGGTCCCACAGACCCGTCTTAATTCCCTTT
>QGUH01000157.1 GCA_003242355.1 Pseudomonadota bacterium | reverse complement strand
GCTCGATGTCGTCGCCAACCCCCTTTGATTGCGCGCCGCGGAGATGGCCCGGATGCCTCCTCCGCGATGCCCGACGCCTCGTGCCCGCGGGACCTCGAGCGTCGTTCCGTCTTGGCCGTGCCTTCCGTGCGAAAGTGGTCGGGCGAGTCCGCTCGCCGCGTTCGTTCTCGAGGTCGAGGCTAGCTCGCGGCCATCACGGAACGCCACGGGTTCGGGCGCACCCTCTTCGTCCGCTCCCCGACTCGGCGCGACCGAGGCGGAGGTAACCGGAGCAGTCCCTTTGCGCGTATCCAGCGCGGCAACCACGGAGCGACTCGCCTCCTCAGGCGCAGCGGATGTGCCGAGCTACCGTCCTGGTCGTATCCGGAGCGGCAACCAACGAGCGACTCGCCTCCCGCGCCGGCGGACGTGGACTAGGCGAAGGTCGTTCCCAAGGACCGCGTCGTTGGTGATGGCTTCACCGAGCGAGGGATGAACGGCAGCGGGGGCGGGGGGACGGAGTCCTGACGCGGCAGTCGAGACATGCAGGACTTCGTCGTCCGCGAACCCGAGTCGCGCTTCGTTTCGCCGTTGGGCCCGTTCCAACCAGTGCCCGGTCGCACGGATCCGAGTCCAATCCGGCGGTCCGAGGCCGTGCGCGGAACCGCCGTGACGCACGAGATCGGCGCCTCCAGGCCCGCGGGAGTTGCTCACCCCTTGGGGCACGCCGTTCGAGTCGTGTCGGGGTTCCGGGTGTTTCACGTGGAACATTCGGCGTCCCTTCTCGGCGGCACGCTTCCGCCAGAGCCGTCTTCCCGCCCCGGCTTACCGACGCTCGCAACTCAAAAGGGCGCCAAGCTGGGCCCCATCTTGCGGGCATTCGGCGTCCCTTCGGTGGCACGCTTCCGCCCGAGCCGCCCTCCCACCGCGCCTTCGCCCGCCCGCAGCTCAACGACCGCCAACCCGCTCTGCCCCTGAACGTCCGCCCGCGGAAGCGAGCCTGCCCCCGCGCGAGGTCCTTCACGCGCCGACCCTTTCGCGCGCCGACCCTTCGTGCGCGCCCCGAAGTCAAGCCCGGCAACGGCCAGGACTCCGGGTCTCTGCGTTGACCGCGACCAGGGCGGGGCGAGCGCCTCCTGGGCGCCGCGGCCCGCCCACGAATGGGGCGCGCGGGCCCTCTTTCCGTGCTTGTTCCCGTCGTCCGAGCGATGCCCCGCGCTCGCCGGGCGGCTCCGGGGCGCCCACCCGTCCGCGTCCCCGTCCGAGGTATCCGGCGGCCTTGCGCGGCCCACCTGCCGCGCACGGCGCCGCGCGCCCCTTGGATCGACGCGTCGGGCATGCCGAAGCCCGCACCCCGGTCGGGTCTACTCTTGTCGGCTGCCGGTCGTGACGCGGAGGCTCGACGCGAGTTCGTCGAAGCCCGCCCCCCGGTCGGGTCTGCTCTTGTCGGGGCGCCCACCGGCCTGGTCCGAGCAACTCGTTGCGTGGGCGAGCGACTCGCCCGTCGAGCCACATACCGAGCACACCGCCTCCGCACGGCCGTTCCTCGCCGGGTGGCACGGTTCGCTCCCGGAACGCCGATTGGTCTCACCGATCGGCCTTCTCGCCCTGTTTCGTAGGGGCGACACGCGCCGCCCCTCCCGCAAAGTGAACTCGGCGGGGTCCCTCCCCGCGCGGGCACTCTGTTCGGGCTGTTCTCCGCATATATCGGCGCTCCCAACCTTCGGTCGCTCTGGCCTGACACCCGCTGGGCACGCCTGATGAGCGTGGCCGAGGCGGTCCCCGCCGATCGCCCCAGACCCCGGATGGGGCCTCCGCACGCTCGAAATGCGGTGCGAGCTGCCCGCTCCGCTCCCAGCGTCGGGCCGTCCGCGCGCTCGCCGTAGGCATCCCCAACGTGGTTCGAAGTGTCGACCCGGCTCGCTCACCCAAGGCCCACCGAATCCGCCTGCGCTGGGTCGAGTGCCAACGTAAGCCGCGAGGAGGTTCGCGATGGATGCGCTGCTTTTCACCCGAAGGTGGTGCACGTGCCGATGGCGCTGGGCAACGGCCGCGCGCCGGGTCGTACCCGGAGCCTTGCCGGGGGTTCGAGAACGCGGCACAAGGCAGGGCCGATGTCGCTGGATGCGTATCTCGGGTCCAAGCTGAGCGCTCTGCGGGCGCAGAACCTGTTTCGCGACCCGGCGGATGCGGCCGCGCGCGACGTGGTGGCCGCGACGGCGGCACGGCTTGAGGTGCCCTTTCTCGACGCGAGCTCGAATGACTACTTGGGGCTCGCGGGTCGTCGCCCGGGGAACGTTTCACGTGAAACATCTCCCCAGGTGGGCGCTGGCGCGTCACGCCTCGTGAACGGCGGGCGGCCCGAGCACACCGCCCTCGAACGCGCGCTCGCAGACTGGGTGAAGCTGCCGGAGGCATTGCTCTTCACCAGCGGCTTCGCCGCGAACGTCGGCACGGTCAGCGCGCTCGCCGCCGAGGAGTCGGTAGTGATCTCGGACCAGCTGAACCACGCCTCCCTCATCGATGGCTGCCGCCTCGCCCGCGCCCAGGTGCTCGTGGTGCCACACCTGGACCTCGCCGCCCTCGAGAGCGCCCTGAGCGCCGCGCGCGCCGTGCCGGTGCGCTGGGTCGTGACGGAGAGCTACTTCAGCATGGATGGCGACGGACCGGACCTCGCGGCCCTGCGCGCCCTGTGCGACCGCCATCGCGCCTTCCTCGTGGTCGATGAAGCGCACGCGCTCGGGGTGTTCGGGCCGGGGGGCGCCGGACGCTGCGCAGAGCAAGGCATCGTGCCAGACGTGCTCGTGGGCACGCTCGGCAAGGCCGTGGGCTCCCAGGGCGCGTTCGTGGCCGGTTCGAGCACGCTCCGCACGTTCCTCTGGAACCGCGCCCGCTCGTTCGTCTTCTCCACGGCGCCCTCCCCCGAGCTTTGCGCCCGCACGCTGGAACAGGTCCGCCTCGTTCGCGAAGGCGACGCCGACCGCGAGAAGCTCCACCACCTCTGTAGCGCGCTGCGTCAAGCACTGGCGGAGCGTTCCGTGCCGGTGCTCGCCAGCTCGTTCGGTCCCATCGTGCCGGTCGTCCTCGGGACGGCCGAGCGCGCGCTCCGTGTCGCCGACGCGCTCCGCGCCGTCGGAATCCTCGCGCAACCCATCCGTCCCCCGACGGTCCCGGAGGGAACCGCGCGCCTGCGTCTCACCGTCTCCACCCGCTTCACGGAGAACGACGTCGGGCGGCTCGCCGACGCCGTGGCGCGGGCCTGCGCGGAGTGAAGCCGATGCCGCGGGTGGTCGTCCTCGGCACCGGAACGGGCGTCGGCAAGACCTACGTCGCTTGCGAGCTCTGCTCGGCGCTCGCTGCGCTGCGGTCCGCGGCACGCATCGCGGGTCTGAAACCCGTAGAGACCGGCTTCTCGGATCCGAGCGTCTCGGACGCGCGCCGGCTCGGGACGCATTCCCGCGATCCCTTCCCGCCCGCGCCCCATCCGCTGATGACCTTCGCGGAGCCGATCTCACCGCATCTTGCCGCACGGCATGCGCGCCGTCCGATCGCGCTCGAGCCCATCGTCGCGTGGGTCCGTCGCTGGGAGGCGGCGAGCTCGGAAAGCGACGAGCACTGGTGCGTGCTCGAGACGGCGGGCGGCGTGTTCACGCCCCTCGCACCGGACGTCGCCAACGCCGACCTCGCGCGCGCGCTCGATCCCGCGCTTTGGGTGCTCGTTGCGCCCGACGCCCTCGGGGTGTTGCACGATCTTTCTGCGACGCTTCGCGCGCTCGCGGCTTTCGGGCGCATGCCCGACTTCGTCGTGCTCTCGGCAGCGCGCGGCCGCGACGCAAGCACGGGAACGAACGCCGCCGAGCTTCGCGCCCTCGGCATCGCGGACCCGGTTGCCGTGTTCGGCGACGCTGCCTCGCCGGTTGAAGCCGCCCGCACGCTCGCGGACGCGCTCTTGCGAGCCGCAGGGTTCTGATCTCTCGCCTGCCCCCCTGGAATCCTTCCGTCGTTTCGGGTTGAGGTCCCGAAACCCGGGCGGAGCCCGCCGAATTCACTCGATTCGGCTCCGTTGCGGCAGCGGAGCTCCCGTCACCGCCCTTTCCTTTCGAGCCCTCCGAACGTGATCCGTTGCGCTCTTCACGGGCTCGCTTGGCTCGCGGGCGCGTCCTCGCGCGGCTGAACGACGCGGCCGTTTTCGAGGCGCACGCGCCGCGCTCCGAGGCGTTCGGCGACGCCGCCGCCGTGACTCACTACGATGATGAGCGCACCACGCGCCCGCTCTTCGCGGAGCACGCGCTCGAGCAGATCCGAGCTTCGCTGATCCAGGCCCGTCCACGGCTCGTCGAGCAGGAGAACACTGGGCGCATGGACGAGCGCTCGCGCCAGCGCGACGCGCTGACGCTGTCCGCGCGAGAGCGTGCCCACGGCGCGATCGGCGAGGTGCTCGATATCGACACGCGGCGCGACGCGCTCCCACGCGCGCTTCGGATCGACTCCGTGGATGCGTGCTGCGAGCGCTACGTTGTCGCGCGCCCCGAGCTCTCGATAACAGTGCGAGTCGTGCGCGACCCAACCCAGGTGCTCGCGCGCTCGTTCCGGGTCGTCGCCGATCGGCACGTACTCGACGGAACCCGAGGTCGGTCGGAGCACCGTGCCAATCACCGCGAGCAGCGTGCTCTTGCCCGCGCCGTTCGGTCCCTCGAGCAGCGAGATCGTCCCGGCCTCGAACGTGGTGCTCACGCCGCGCAGCGCGAGCGTCGCTCCGAAGCTGCGCGTCACGCCTCGAACTTCGATGCGCTCGATGTGGGTCACTCGAATACACCTCGTCCGCAGGCCGAGAGTTGGGCGGAGGACCGACTTTTTCTCGACCGGGCTCGAAACACACCCCACCTCGGAACGTCTGTCCATGCCCAATGATCCGAGGCGTGCATGCTGACACGGGGCCGCTCGCACCGGCCCGTTCGTGGCGGTGTGCGGGTGCGCCGCACGGCCGTCGGGGAGAAGCGCCGATGACGGGGGATTTTGGCTTGACCGAAACCCGGCGCGCCTTCGATGCTACCATGTTCTCAGATGACGTCGTCGGCGCTGGCCCTCGAGCCTCACGGCACCGAACAGCTCAAGGCGCTTCGCCGAGCAGTCGAGCGGGCCCTCGAGGGCAAACCCGAAGTGGTGGAGCTCGCGCTCGTCGCGCTCCTCGCTCGGGGCCACGTGCTGATCGAAGACGTGCCGGGCGTCGGAAAGACGACGCTCGCCCGCGCCCTGGCGCGCGCGCTCGGCGGTGAGCTTCGCCGCGTGCAGTTCACGAGCGATCTGCTGCCGAGCGACGTGCTCGGCGTCAGCATCTTCGATCAGCGGCGCTCCGAGTTCGTTCTGCATCCCGGTCCGATCTTCGCGAACGTTCTGCTCGCGGACGAGATCAACCGAGCGAGCCCGCGCACGCAGTCCGCGTTGCTCGAGGCGATGAGCGAGGGCCGCGTCTCCCTCGACGGCAAGACCGTCGATTTGCCCGAGCCGTTCCTCGTCATCGCGACGCAGAACCCGCAAGACTTCGCCGGAACGTTTCCGCTCCCGGAGTCGCAGCTCGATCGCTTCATGGTGCGGCTGCGCATCGGCTATCCGCCGCCCCACGTCGAGATGCGGCTGTTGCTCGAGCCCGAGAGCGATCGCCTCGGGCACGTGCCGGTGGTGCTCGAGCCCCAAACGCTCGTGCAGATTCAGCGTGACGTCGAGCGCGTCGCTTTCGACGGCGCGCTCGCTGCCTACTTGCAGGCCGTGATCACCGCGACGCGCTCGAGCCCGTCGCTGTCGCTCGGCGCTTCGACGCGCGCGGGCATGAATCTCGCGCGGGCTGCGCGGGCGCGCGCGCTGCTCAACGGCCGGAGCTACTGCATTCCGGACGACATCCACGCGCTCGCGGTTCCGGTGCTCGCGCACCGGGTGCGGCTCGCTTCCCACGCCGAAGGCTACGCGCCCTCGCGCGACGAGGCCGAATCCGCGCTCCGCGAGATCGTGGCGCGCGTTCCCGTGCCGCTGTGAACGACGAGCTGCCGGAACGGCTCTCCGGCGTGAGCCGCTCGCGGGCACCCGGAGAGGAAGCGCCGCCACCTCGCGGGCTTCGTCGCCTGCTCGGGCGTTGGAAGCCGCCGCGCAAGCTGAGCCTGACCCGTGAGGGGAGGCATTTCATCGGCTCACGTTCGGCGTGGGCTTCGCGGCGATCAACACCGGCAACAACCTGCTCTATCTGCTGCTCGGCATGTTGCTCTCGCTGATCATCGTCTCCGGCGTGCTCAGCGAGCTCAGCCTGCGCAACCTGACGGTGTCGCGGAAGCTCCCGCCGCGCGCACAGGTCGGGCGCCCCCACCTCGTCGAGATCGAAGTCTTCAACCACAAGACGCGCGCCCCGTCGTACGCGATCGAAATCGAGGACCTTCGCGCCGGGCAACCCGCGGACAAGCGCTGCTTCTTCCTGAAGATCAGCCCTCAGTCGGCGCAGGTCGCGGCGTACCGTCGGACGCCCGCGCGGCGCGGTCGCGATCGTCACATCGGCTTCCGCCTCGCGACGCGCTTCCCGTTCGGGCTGTTCGAGAAGTCGCGCGAGCTCTCCGCCGAAGGCGAGCTCATCATCTACCCCGCCGTCGATCCGGTGGTGCTCGCCAACGATCCGCCGGGTCCGCTGGCGGGCGGCAACGGGCAAATCGGACGCGGCGGCGGGGACGAAGTGCTCGGGATCCGCCCGCTGCGCGAAGGTGACGATCCGCGCGACATCTATTGGCGCAAGAGCACGCACCCGAACCAGCTCGTGCTGCGCGAGCGCGGTCGCGAAACGCGCCGCGACGTCAGCTTCGTGCTCGACTCGACGTTCGTGGGGCCGGCGCCCACGGAAGAATGGTCGAATCGGTTCGAACGGCGCATTCGGGAGATCGCCTCGCGCGCCGTGGCGCACCTCAAGCGCGGCGACGCCGTGACCATCACCACGACGGCCGGTGAGCGTGCCCGCTCCTCGCCGGCGCTCGGCGCCGACCCGCTGCTCCGCTTCCTGGCGCTCGTCGAGCCGCGACGCGCGCCCTCGACCGACACGGAACGGCTCCCGCGAGCGTCATGAGATTCGGGCTCGTGCACCGGGTGATGACCGACGCGCTCGCTGCGCTCGGCCTGCTCGCGCTCGTCACGAGCGGGCAGCTCGGTCGTTGGATGGCGTGGGGCGTGTTGATCGGCCTCGCGCTGGCGGTGGCGGTTCCCGAGCGCTGGAACGACAAGCCGCTCATGCGGCGGGTCCGCCCCCCCCGGGCGCCCCCCCCCCTCCCCCCGCCGAGCCGCCCGCCCCCCGGGGGGGGCCCGCCTCTTCCCCCTTCGGGGCGGGTTCGCGCCGGGG
>QGUH01001126.1 GCA_003242355.1 Pseudomonadota bacterium | reverse complement strand
TTTGTGTGTCGTTGGTCGGCCGCGCCCTGTTCCCGGCCACGCCGTTTTGCCGCGCAGCGGGCGAAGTGGGGCGGTGGAGCGCGCGAAGCCGTCTGTGCCCCGAGTCCGTCCCGTGAAGGTCTCATCCGGGAGAGCCCGAAGCACCGCCACCCCAAAACGGGCGCCCAACCGCAAGCCCGTGGGGTGACGTCCCCGCGCGATCACCACGTGGTGAAGGCAGCCCAGGGGTGATTGCCGCCCGTCGTGTGGATGCAGTAGCCGCCGTTGACGGGCGCAGGGAGGGACGGCCAGGGTGCCCAGTTGCAGGGCATTTCGACGCCATTGACGAAGAGCTTGCGCGGGGCGACGAGGTTGCCGCACACGCCGCCGTTGAGCGACACGGTGGTCGCATGGCAGCTCGGGGCCGTGCCCAGATCCCCGGACTGATAGTTGTTCGTCGAGAAGACGATGGGGTTCGAGCAGTAGGCCGCGCACGGATCGGTTCCGCCGCCCACGCGCGCGCTCTCGGCCGGGCCGGCACCCCACGGCCAGAAGTTGGCGTTCGTGGTGAGCAGGAGCTTGTCGAACCAGAAGCCGTCCTCGCGCATCCACACGTGGATCTGGTGCACGCCGGGCGTCGTCACCTCGAGCGTCGCTGGCGCGCCATCCATCGTGTCGCGGCTCCAGCCGAGCGTGTTACCGAATCCGCTGATGCGATCGGCCGTGGCAACCGCGGCGCCGTCGATGCCCACGTGCAGCGAATCGTCGTCGGCCGTCGCGCCGCGACCGCGGACCCACACGTAATAGGTGCCCGGCGTCGTGAACAGCACGGGATAGGCGAGCTCCGGGCTCGTGGTCGCGTAGCCCGTGTCGATGTGCTGGTTGGCGTTCGGATTGGCGACCATCAGCGCCTGGCCGGAAGCCGGCACGTGCGCGACCCGATCCCAGCGGTGCGCCGAACGCGGCGTGTTGCCGGCGAAGCTCTCCGCTTCCATCACGACCGTGCCGTTCGCTTCGATGAAGGCGCCGTCGGCGTCGCAGGTGTCGTTCTCCTCGTGAACGCAGCCCTGCCCGGGGTCGCAGCGGTCGTCGGTGCAGGAATCACCGTCGTCGCACGTCAGCGGGGTGCCAGGGAAGCAGAACGACTCGGCGCACTGCTCGACGCCGTTGCACACGTTCCCGTCGTCGCACTCCGCGTCCGAATTGCAGCGCGTGACTTTGGCGTACACGGTGACGTCGTCTACCGCGAAGCCCGGGTTCGTGTTGGTGTTCGTATCCACCGCGTTGAAGGCGAGCTGGACGCGAATGTTCGTGGGACCCGTCGGGGGGAGCAGATCCGCAATCCCGAGGCGCACCCGGCGCCAGGCGCGCGTTTGCGTGAGCGGCGCGGCCTCCCCATAGCTGCTCGCCACGAGCTGGAACGGGCCGTCTCCGACGGAGACGAGCACCTCCGCCCGGTCGTAGTTCCAATCGCTTTCCGTCTCGAGGTAGTAGTTGAACCCGAGCTCGGCCATGGACGGGCTCGGGAGGGTGATGACGGGCGACGTGATGGTGTGCCGGATCGGCACCGGCGTCGTGTAGTCACACACCGGCTCGGTCTTGCCGTAGTAGAGGCTGCCGGGCCTGCTGTGGCCGGAAAGCGTGTCGAGGCACGCGTCGACCGAGTGGTGCCAGAGGTTGCCGGGCTCGTCGTCGAGAGTGAAGCCCTCGAGGCCATCGTCGAACTGCGCCACGTAGATCGGCTCGGGAGCACCGACGCGCAGCTTCGCCGTGCGGCTCACCGTGCCCGACTCGGACACGAAGTCGATCGTGGCGCTGTAATCACCATCCGAAAGCAGCGCGGCCTGCGCCTGGTCGATGGACACCGTGACGGTGACGGGCGAGCCGAGCGCGATGGTGCCGCCGGTGCTGTCGACGCTGAGCCACGGAACCGCCGAAGGAATCGAAATCGAATAACCGATGACCGGCTCGGGGCCGACGTTGTGCAGCGTGTAGCTGACGCTGCCGGGCACGAACGGGCCGAA
>QGUH01000156.1 GCA_003242355.1 Pseudomonadota bacterium | reverse complement strand
GTACTGGATCGTGCGCACGCTGATGTCGAGGATTTCGGCGGCGCGGACGGTGGAGCCGTCGACCGACTCGAGCGTCTTGAGGAGCGCGTACTTTTCGATTTCGGCCATGGTCGCGCCCGGGATCTCGATTCCCTCGAAGCCGTGTGCGCCGCCCCCCATGCCCCGCGGCAGCAAGTCTTCGTCGATGATCGAGCCCTCGCAGAGCACGACTGCGCGCTCGATGGCGTTCTCGAGCTCGCGCACGTTGCCGGGCCAGCGGTACCCGCGCATCCGCGCCTTGGCGGCTTCGGTGAAGCCTTCGATCTGGCGCTGATTGTCGCGCGCGAACCGCCGCAAGAAGTGCTCGGCGAGCTGGAGGATGTCGCTGCCGCGCATGCGGAGCGGCGGCATCTCCACGTGCACCACGTTGAGCCGATAGTAGAGGTCCTCACGGAAGCGCCCGGCGGCCACCTCCGCGGTGAGGTCCCGGTGCGTTGCGGCGACGAGGCGCACGTCGAGGTCGATGGTGTCGTTGCCGCCGACGCGTTGCAGCTTCCGCTCCTGGATCACGGTCAGGAGCTTCACCTGGGTTTCGAGCGAGATGTCGCCGATTTCGTCGAGGAACAGCGTTCCCCCGTGCGCCTGCTCGAAGCGGCCGATCCGCCGGCGATCGGCGCCGGTGAACGCGCCGCGCTCGTGCCCGAACAGCTCGCTCTCGAGCAAGGTCGGCGCGAGCGCCGCACAGTGCACCGCCACGAACGGACCGTCCTTGCGCGTGCTCAGCGCGTGGATGGCGCGCGCGAGCTCTCCCTTGCCCGTACCGCTCTCGCCCGTGATGAGCACGGTCGCGCGCGAGGGAGCGACCTGCCGCGCCAGCCGATACACCTTTTGCATGGCCTGGCTCGTGCCGAGCAGGCCGTGCACGCCCTCGCCCCGCTGCTCGCGCACCTGGCGCTGCAGGTTCTCGTTCTCGATACGCAGCGCGCGATGATCGATCGCACGCCCGATCGCGAGCACGAGCTCGTCGAAGTCGATGGGTTTGGTGACGTAGTCGGCGGCGCCCGCGCGCATGGCCTCCACGGCGGAGCGCGCGTCGGTCGCCGAGGTGGCCACGATGACGGGCAGGTCGCGGTCCTTCTCCTTGATCGCGGCGAGCAACTCCATGCCGTTCATTCGCGGCATGTCGAGATCGGTCACGACCGCGTCCGGCGGGCGCTCGGTGATGCGCTCGAGCGCTGCCA
This sequence comes from Pseudomonadota bacterium, assembly GCA_003242355.1. Classification (GTDB taxonomy): domain Bacteria; phylum Myxococcota_A; class Polyangia; order Polyangiales; family Polyangiaceae; genus PMG-095. Next base: position 6,132 of record QGUH01000156.1, on the reverse strand, counting down.
CGCCGTCTGCGGCGAGCGCCACCTCGTAACCGTGCGCCGAAAGAAGCTGTTTGAGCGCGTTTCGCGCGCCGGCATCGTCGTCCACCACGAGGACCCAAAGTGGCGTCTTGGCCATGGTCGCTACCTTTTACTGGACCTTTCTCCCTGGCAAGCAGCCGCGGGGGTGTTCCGGGTTGCGCCGGCCGCGGTGCGCGCCTAAAACGTTTCCGCGTGACGCGGAGTCAGGGTCATGGCGAGTAGCCTGGAACGGGGAGGAAACCCGCCTGCCGGCGGCGCCCACCGCCTCGAGCGAGACGTTTTCCAGCAGCTCATCGAAACCGCCCCGGACGCCCTCGTGGTGATCGACCGACTCGGTCGCATCGTGCTCGTGAACGCGCAGACCGAGCGCCTCTTCGGCTACGACCGGCAAGACCTGCTCGGGCAGTCCATCGAGATCTTGGTGCCGAGCCGCTTCCGCGCGCAGCACTCCCTCCATCGCGCGGGCTACTTCAAGACGCCGCGCGCGCGCGCCATGGGCTCGGGGCTCGAGCTGTGGGGTCTCAAGAGCGACGGAACGGAGTTCCCGGTCGAAATCAGCCTGGCTCCCCTCGAAACCGAGGACGGCGTGCTGATCTCGAGCGCGATCCGCGACGTGAGCGAGCGCAAGCGCGCCGAAGCGGAAGTGCGCCTCGCGAGCGATCGGCTGCTCAGCGCGGTCGAGAGCATCCAGGACATGCTCGCACTCTACGACGCGGAGCACCGGGTGGTGCTGTGCAACAGCGCGTTCCGCTCGCTGTTCGCGCGCGGCGTGGACGGCGCCATCGTCGGGCGCACGTTCGAGGAGATCCTCGACGGGAGCCTGCGCGCGGGCCTGTTCGAGCTGGGCGGGGAATCCGTCGAGGCGTTCCGCAAGCGCTGCCTCCGCTACCACACGAATCCCGTCGGCGTGCTCGAGCTCAAGACGACCGACGGCCGGGCGCTGCGCCTCACCAATCGACGCACGCTCGAAGGCGGCATCGTGAGCACGATTTGGGACATCACGGAGGACGTCCGCAAGGAGGAGGAGCTGCAGAAAGCGCGTGCCCTCGCGGAAGCGGCGAGCTCGGCCAAGAGCGAGTTCCTCTCCTCGATGAGCCACGAGCTGCGTACGCCGCTCAACTCCATCCTCGGGTTCGCGCAGCTCCTGCAGCGCGACAAGAAGTCGCCGCTCACGGAGCGGCAGCTCGAGCGGCTCGAGCACGTGCTCAAGGGCGGCGAGCACCTGCTCCGGCTGATTGACGACATTCTGGATCTTTCGCGCATCGAGGCGGGGCGCGTCACGACGTCGATCGAGCGCGTGCGCGTTGCGGAGGTGCTCGCGGAAGTGAAGACCACGCTGGCCCCGATGGCGTCGCGCGCGGGCATCACCCTGGTCGTGGCCGCGGTGCCCGAGCAGGCGAGCGAGGTCATGGCCGACCGCACCCGCTTCGCGCAGATTCTCATCAACTACGGCTCGAACGCCATCAAGTACGGGCGCCCCGGCGGCACGGCGGCGCTCGAGGTCCACGTACGCGACGGGAACACCGTCCGCGTGAGCGTCCGGGACGACGGCATCGGCATCCCCCTCGAGCACCAGAGTCGCATTTTCGAGCCGTTCCAACGCGCGGGGCAGGAAACGGGCCCCATCGAAGGAACCGGCATCGGCCTCACCATCACGAAAAGGCTCGCCGAGCTCATGGGCGGCAGCGTCGGGTTCGAGAGCGTGCCGGACGAAGGGTCGGAGTTCTGGATCGATTTGCCGCGCCCCGTGGAGGTGCCCGAGAGCGATGCTCCTTCCGCCACCCCGTCGAGCGGCGCCCCGTCGCCGCTCGCCACCGAAGGGCCGAGCTACCGCGTGGTGTACATCGAGGACAATCCGTCGAACATCGCGTTCATGCGCGAGCTGATGGCGGATTTCGACCGCGTGGAGCTCGTCACGGTGCCGACGGCCGAGGTCGGAATCGAAGTGGTGCGCGACACCCAGCCGCACGTCGTGATCATGGACATCAACCTGCCCGGCATGAGCGGCTACGAGGCCACGAAGAAGCTCCGGGAGTGGCCGGAGACGAAGCACATTCCGGTGATCGCGCTGAGCGCCGCGGCGATGGTCGGCGATCGCAGTCGCGTCGCGGACGCGGGCTTCTACCGGTACCTCACCAAGCCCGTTCGCGTCTCCGAGCTGATGGAGACGCTGGAAGCGCTCTTCGAGAGCAATCGCCCGGCGTGAGCCGCGGGCGCCTTTGCGCTCGGCTCGTTTCGCGCGCTTCGCTCGAGGCTCCCGTCGCAACGGCCCGATCAGTAGAGGGCGATGCCGAGCGACCGCAGGGCGCGGTCGAGCTCCGCGCCCGAGAGCGGCAGCGCCGGCACGAGCCGCCGCGCGAGGTTCGGCACCCACCCGGGCGCCCCCGGCAACAGTGAAAAGAGGACGTTCACGCCGAGCAGCTTCTGCCACTCCCGCTGCTGCTGCTGGGCGAAGAGCGCGAGATTGTCGAGGCGGGCACGGCCCTGCGCCCGATCGGCGATGCGCTGGACCAGCCCCGCGGCCTCCGCCAGGCCGAGGTTCAAGCTCTGAGCGCCGAGCGGGCTCGTCACGTGTGCCGCGTCCCCGGCGAGCCATACGCGTCCGCGTCCGAACACGCGCGCGAGCCGCCGGTCGAAGTGCGTCACCGTCCCGAAGTCGATGGCGCGGGGGGGTGGGGCGGCAAAGGCCATGCGGCTCGAGACGAGCTCGGCGAGCCGCGCCCCGTCCGCGGGCTCGGAGAGACCCGAAAGGATCTGGAACGAGAGGCGCACGCGTCCGTTCGCGAGCGGAATGCGCGAGCTGCCGAGCTCGCCGTGGAACACGAGGTCGAGCACGTCGCGCGGCGGGCGATCGTCTTCGAGCTCGAAGATCGAATAGGTCTCGATCCCCTCCAACCGCACCGCTTCGATGCCGAGCGCCGCCCGCACCTGAGACGCGTGGCCGTCGGCCCCCACCACGAACTCCGCGGCGACGAGCGAGCAGTCCACGTCCGGCGGTTGGTCGCTCGAGGCATCGGGGGGCCACGCGGGGACCCGCATGACCGACACCTCCGCACGGTCGCCTCCGTTACGTATCGTCGTGGCCCGGTGCAGGTAGTGGAGTGCGACCCCTTCTCGGGACAGCGCGTCGTGGAGCGCGAACTCGAGCTCACGTTGCGGCACCGCGAGGACGGGCTCCGTGAGGGCCAGCGTCGAGGTTTGCTTGCCGTCGAGCGAGAGCGACACCGAGCTCAGGAGCTGTCCGCAGCGTTTCAGGCCGTCGGCGAGATCCAGCTCGGCGAGCAGGCGGAGCGTTCGTGCGTGCAGCAACGTCGCGTGGCCGCGTTCCTCGCGCGGCAGCCCTTCGTCGATCACGCCCACGGAGAGCCCCTGACGCGCCGCGCGCAGAGCGGTGAAGAGCCCGACGGGCCCCGCTCCCACCACGAGGAGCTCGACCGATGCCGGCAACTCGCTCGCGCGTCCGCGCTCGGCGTTCGAGCCGTCGCCGGAAGCCGGCATTACGGAGCTATCGTCCATCGGCACCAAGTTCCTCGAAGGGGCAGAAACGGAGACCGCAACACGCGTGGAACGTCCGAGCAACGTGCGTGCCACCCCGTTTTTTCGAGTAATTTCGAAGGCTGCCGCGCTCTCGGCCCCTCGTTCGCGCACGATCTGCAGCCCGCTCTGCACCTTGCGCAGCCGCTGCGTTCGCGTTTCGGTCGGCCCCTCGGAGGGCGAAACACTCGGTCCGGAGCAGCCCAGCGGCGCGCCTCGTGGCACACAGTTCCCGAAGTGAAGTCGGCGGGCCCCCTCCCCACGTGGACACTCTGCTCGGCGCTGTCTCCTGCATGGCTCGGCGCGTTTCCGATGGCGGTGTGTTTCCAATAACCGGTCGTCACTCCGAGGGGTAATGAGAAACGACGCGCGGCTCACTGCGGAACGCCTCGCGGAGCGTTCCTGGCTCCTCGACGGGGCTTTCGGCACCGAGCTTCTGCGCCGGGCAGGGGCTCCGTGCGGACCGGTCGACCTTTTGACCCTCGACCGGCCCGAGCTCGTGCTCGCCCTCCACCGCGAGTACCGGGCGGCGGGGAGCGAGCTCGTCGCCACGAACACGTTCTCTGCGAACCGCGTGGCGCTCGAGCGCCACGGCCGCGCGAACGACGTGCGGGCGCTCAACCAGGCCGCCGTTTCGTTGAGTCGCGAGGCCGCAGGGGATGGCGCGCCCGTGGTGGGAACGATCGGCCCCGTGGGTCCCTGGGCGCGCGGCGCAGCCCTCGAGCCGGCCCGACTCCGGGACGCCTATGCGGAGCAAGCGAGCGCGCTCGCCGAAGCGGGCGCCGATGCGCTCCTCTTGGAGACACAGTGCGACCTCGCCGAGGTCGCCTTGGCGCTCGAAGCGGTTCGCAGCGTGACCGCGCTCGCCGTCGGCGTGTGCATGACCTTCGAGGTCGGGCCGTCGGGGCCGCGCGCCCCGATCTCCGGCACACCCCGCGAGCTCGTCGCGCTCGCGCTCGAGCACGGAGCCGCGTTCGTGGGAGCAAACTGCGGCCGCGGAGCGCTCGAGGCACCCGCGCTCGCGCGCGCCTTCGCGGGCTCGCCGCTGCCCGTGTGTCTAAAACCGAGCGCCGGGATCCCGGAGGCTCGCGAGGGCACCCTCGCCTACCCGATGGATGCCGATGCGTTCGCGACCGTGGGTGAGGCGCTCTTTTCGGCCGGCGTTCGCCTGGTCGGCGCGTGCTGCGGCTCGACTCCGGCCTTCATCGCCGCCCTGCGCCGACGGCGCGAGCGCGCGGCTCACTGATCCGAAGGCGCCGAGCCGCTGGCCTCGCCGGGCGGGGCGAGCACCTCGCGCAGCGTGCGCAAGAGCGCCTCGGGCGTGAACGGCTTCTGCAAGAACACCGCCTCCGCATCGAGGAGCGCGCTGTCGACCATCGCGTCGTCCGCGTACCCGGACACGTAAACCACGCGCAGCCCCGGCCGGCGCGCGAGCACGCGCCGAGCGAGCTCGCGGCCGTTCATCTGCGGCATCACCACGTCGGTGATCAGAGCGTGGATGGGCCCCGAGTGCCGCTCGACGAGGGCGACCGCGTCGCTCGGGCTCGCCGCAGCGAGAACTCCGTACCCATTGCGCTCGAGCACGCGCGTCGTCGCGACGCGCACGAGATCCTCGTCCTCGACGAGCAGCACGGTCTCGTTCCCGCCGCGCTCCGCGGTGATCTTGCGGGTGCGCGGCTCGAGGGTCGGCCGTTCGTCGACGCGTGGTAGGCACACGCGCACGCTCGTGCCTTCGCCCACGCGGCTCGAAACGGAGATGGTGCCCCCGGATTGCTTCACGATGCCGTACACCGTGGCAAGTCCCAAGCCCGTACCTCGGCCGCGCTCCTTGGTGGTGAAGAACGGCTCGAACATCCGGGCCTGCGTGGCCTCGTCGATGCCCGTTCCGTTGTCCGAAACGGTCATCGTCACGTAACGACCCGGCGGAACGTCGGTGAGACCCTCGACGGAGGCTTCGTAGGTCATTTCCCGGGTCTCGATGGTGATGCGCCCTCCGTTCGGCAACGCGTCCCGCGCGTTGACGACCAGATTCATGATCACCTGCTCCATTTGCGTCACGTCCGCCTTGATCGCGCCGAGCTCGGGCGCGAGCTCGACCACGAGCTCGATGTGCTCGCCGATCAGTCGACGCAGCATGCGTTCGAGGTCCCGAATCGTCTGATTCAAACTCACCACGGTAAGCTCCTGCACCTGTCGACGGCCGAACGCGAGCAGTTGGCTCGTGAGGCGCGTCGCCTGTTCCGTCGCGGCCAAGATCGCCTCCACGTCCTCGCGCGCCGAGTCTCCCTCGTCCAACTGATCGCGGAGGGCGCTGCCGTAGACGCGAACGACCGTAAGCAGATTGTTGAAATCGTGAGCGACGCCGCCCGCCAGCTTCCCGATCGCTTCGAGGCGCTGCGCGGCGTGCATCTGCCGCTCCATGCGATCGCGCTCCTCCCGCGCCTTGCAGAGATCGGTGATGTCCTCCGCGAGCACGCCCAGCTTGCGGCCCACGAGGCGCACCGCCTGCACGCTCCACACGCGATCGCCGAAGCGGAAGCCCGACCGCCGCCCGGCCTTCCCCCTTTCAGCGCCCGGGGG
>QGUH01001125.1 GCA_003242355.1 Pseudomonadota bacterium | reverse complement strand
CGATAGGTTGGACGGTTCGGCGGTCTCGCCTGCGTTCGCCGTTCCTCCCGGCCGAGCCGAGCTCGGCGGGCTCCTCTCACACTCCGTTCGACGCTGTTTCCCGGGCATTCCAGCGTGTTGCCGACCGGGGAGTCTCCTGGGCCACGGATCCGTTCGAAGGATCCGCGTTCGACGCGCGGCCGAGCATCGCAATGGCGCGCAAGCCGGCGGATGCACGCGCCGCGATCGGTGGCAAAGTCTCGCGCCCCGAGCCGAGGCAGACCGAAGAACCCTCCACGGCGGGCTCGTCCACACTCGGCTCGCCTCTCCCGAAACGACCTTTCCCGGCCATGCCCACCGATCCGCAGCGGATAAGGAATTTTTCGATCATCGCCCACGTCGACCACGGGAAGAGCACCCTCGCGGATCGCATCCTCGAGGTCACGGGCGCGCTCACCGAACGCGAACGGGTCGACCAGTTCCTCGACAAGCTGGAGCTCGAACGGGAGCGCGGGATCACGATCAAGGCGCAGTCGGTGCGCCTTCGCTACCGAGCTTCGGACGGCAAGGACTATCAGCTGCAGCTCATCGACACGCCGGGACACGTCGATTTCAGCTACGAAGTGTCGAGCAGCCTGCGCGCCTGTGAAGGCGCCCTGCTCGTCGTGGACGCGACCCAGGGCGTGCAGGCCCAGACGGTGGCGAACGCCTACCTTGCGATCGAGAACGGGCTCGAAATCGTCCCCGTGCTGAACAAGGTAGACCTGCCGTCGGCCGACGTGGACCGCGCGGCCGAGCAGGTCGAAGAAGTCGTCGGGCTCGACTGCAGCGGGGCCGTGCTCACGAGCGGCAAGACGGGCCTCGGCGTCCAAGACTTACTCGAAGCGGTCGTCGCCCGCATCCCGCCCCCGAAGGGAGACCCCTCCGCGCCGCTGCGCGCGCTCGTGTTCGACAGCTGGTACGACAGTTACCGGGGCGCCGTCGTGATGATCCGCGTGATGGAGGGCACGCTCCGCAAGGGCGAGCGCATCAAGCTGATGTCGACGGGGCGCGCTTACGAGGTGACCGAGATGGGCTGCTTCAGCCCGCACGCGACCTCGCTCGACGAGCTCGGCCCCGGCGAGGTCGGCTTCATCGCCGCCAACATCAAGAGCACGCAAGACACGAAGACCGGCGACACGGTGACGCACTTCCACCGCCCCGCCGCGGAGCCTCTCCCGGGCTTCCGCGAGATCAAGCCGATGGTCTTCGCCGGCATCTACCCGACGAACTCGGACGATTACGAAAGCTTGCGCGACGCGCTCGCGAAGCTGCATCTGAACGACGCGTCGTTCCAGTTCGAGCCGGACACCTCCGACGCGCTCGGCTTCGGCTTCCGCTGCGGGTTCTTGGGTCTGCTCCACATGGAAATCGTGCAGGAGCGGCTCGAGCGCGAGTACGACCTCGACCTCATCACGACGGCGCCGAGCGTCGTGTACCGCGCGACCACCAAGCGCGGCGAGGTCGTGCACGTCGACAATCCCTCGAAGATGCCGCCCGTCGGCGACATCGAAAGCATCGAGGAGCCGATCCTCAAGCTTACGATCCACGTCCCGGCCGAACACGTCGGCGCCGTGGTCACGCTGTGCGAGGAGCGGCGCGGCCGCCAGCTCGGCATGAATTACGCCACGCGCGACCACGTAGTGATCACTTACGAGATCCCGCTCGCCGAGGTGATCCTCGACTTCCACGATCGGCTGAAGAGCGTCTCGCGCGGCTACGCGAGCATGGATTACGAGATCGTGGGCTACCGCGCCGACGATCTCGTCAAGCTCGACATCCTGATCAACGGCGAGCCGCTCGATGCGCTCAGTGTCATCGTGCACCGGAGCGCCGCGTACACGCGCGGGCGGGCGCTCGCCGCCAAGCTGAAGGAGCTCGTGCCGCGCCAGCAGTACGAGGTCGCCATCCAGGCGGCCATCGGGTCGAAGGTGATCAGCCGCGAGACCGTGCGCGCCCTTCGCAAGGACGTCACGGCGAAGTGTTA
>QGUH01001124.1 GCA_003242355.1 Pseudomonadota bacterium | reverse complement strand
TGCGTTCAGAAAAAAAGCATCTGGAAAATTGCCCGTTTCCTCGGGGTCGACTTTTTTCCCGTTGACTTCCGGATTCGGAGCTACGACCAAATGAACGAGATCGCGGCGTACGGGGGCTTCCCGAACCGCTATCCGCACTGGCGCTTCGGCATGGAGTACGAGCGCCTGAGCAAGAGTTACGAGTACGGCCTCTCGAAGATTTACGAGATGGTCATCAACAACAACCCTTCGTACGCGTACCTGCTCGAAGGCAACAGCCTCACCGACCAGAAGCTCGTGATGTGCCACGTGTTCGGGCACGTGGACTTCTTCAAGAACAACTTCGCCTTCCGCGCCACCGACCTCGACGCCGCCGATCGCGTCGTGGATCCGACCGCGCGCGGCGGGCCCGACTACAACCCGAACCGCAAGTGGATCGACAAGATGGCCAATCACGGCGCGGCCGTGCGGCGCATGGTCGATCGCTACGGGATCCAGCGCGTCGAGGAGTTCATCGACATCTGCCTCTCCCTCGAGAACTTGATCGACCCCTGGTCGCGCTTCGTGGTGCGCCGGCAGAAGGAGGAAGAAGAGGAAGAGCCGGGGGAAATCCAGGTGCCGCGGCTACGCGCCAAGGACTACATGGAGGAGTTCATCAACCCGACCGAGTACATCGAGGAGCAGAAGCGCAAGCTGCAGGAAGAGCGCGAGAAGGCCAAAGGCAAACACCCGAGGACGCGCGAGCAGGACGTGCTCCTGTTCTTGATCGAGAACGCGCCGCTCGAGCGTTGGGAGCGCGCAATCCTGAGCATCATCCGCGAAGAGGCGTACTACTTCGTGCCGCAGATGCAGACGAAGATCATGAACGAGGGCTGGGCGTCGTACTGGCACTCGAAGATGATGACCAGCGACGTCTGCGACTGGAGCGAGATCGTCGATTACGCCGAGAACAACGCGGGCGTGATGGCGACCTCCGGCGGGCGCCTGAACCCGTACAAGCTCGGCGTCGAGCTGTTCCGCAGCATCGAGGAGCGCTGGAACAAGGGGCAGTTCGGCCGTGAGTGGGAGGAGTGCACGGATCTCGACGTGAAGAAGAACTGGGATCTGCGCCTCGGGCTCGGCCGCGAGAAGATCTTCGAGGTGCGCGCGCTCTACACGGACGTCACCTTCATCGACGAGTTTTTGACCGAGGAGTTCGCGATCGAGCACAAGCTCTTCACGTACAACTGGTCGAGCCGGAACGAGCGTTACGAGATCGAGTCGCGCGAGTTTCGGGCGGTCAAGGAGAAGCTGCTCGCGCAGCTCACCAACTTCGGCAATCCCCTCATCTACGTCGAGGACGCGAACTTCGAGAACCGCGGGGAGCTCTTGCTCTATCACGATCACCGCGGCGTCGACCTCCGCCCCGATTACGCGCGCGAAACCCTGGCCGCGCTCGTGCGCATTTGGCGTCGCCCCGTGTGCCTCGCGACGCGCGCCGACGGCAAGCCGGTTCTGCTCCGCTACGACGGCAAGGAGCACTCGATCCGGCACGACGCGCCGTAAGGGTCGCGAGGGGTTCCGTGGCGGCGCGCTCTCCGGTGCACCTGTCCGCGCTCGTGCTCGGGGCGCTCGCGGGATGCGCCGCCCCGAGCACGCCCCGCGCGGCAGAGCCCGCTCGGAACGGAACCCCTGCCGCGCCGGTCGCAGCCCCCGAGGCGCTGCCCTCGGCAGCGCCCGAAGGTGAGCCCTCCGAAAACGCGTCCCCCTCGAACGGCTCTCCCGCCCCGAACACGTCCCCCGCCCCGGCGCCCGGCACGGAAGCATCCGATTCGGCTTCTGCAGCCACGGGCGCGGAGTCCTCGCCGCGGCCCCCCGCGGGCCTCGCCCGCGGGGATGGAGGTCCGGCCGACGGCGCCCTCGCCGAAGGCGATCGTGCGTATGCCGCCGACGACCTGGCCGCCGCGCGCGCGGCCTACCGGCGTGCGGCGACGATCGCTCCCAAGGATCCGGCGCCCCGCGTCGGGCTCGCGCGCGTCGAGCTCGCCG
>QGUH01001123.1 GCA_003242355.1 Pseudomonadota bacterium | reverse complement strand
AGGCCGCGTGCAGCACCTTGATCGCGACGCGCCGATTGATGCGCACGTTCTCGCCTTCGTAAACGGCGCCCATACCGCCCTCGCCGACGAGGCGCACGATACGGTACTTGCCTTCGATGAGCTGGCCGATTTCCACGGGCATGCGAATCCCTCGGGACTGAACACTATGCCAGAACACCAGCCGGCGTGCCGTCTTCTTGCCCGATGGGCCAGCGCGACTCCGAAGCGCGCACATCGTGGGCGCTGATTCCACACCGCTCCTCCGGGGCGAAGCGCCCGACATGCCGAACGGAACCCGCGTGTTCGCGCCGTGCTCCGCGAGCGACGAACGGTCGAGGAGCGAAATGGTGGTGAACGCCCGTGATCGGAAGGCGCCGGACGTCCGACGAAGTGCGTGGCGGATGCCCGAAAGTCCGGGAGATTCGCGCCGGTAGGAAGGGGTGCGCGACGTCCGTGCTGGGAATGCGATTCGCCGCGACGTAAGGTGGGAGGAGGCCAATGCCGAGCTCTGGATTCACGGACGCTCGGCGTGCTACGGGTGCGGGCTCGTGGCCCCTTTCCGCCGCCCTTCTCGAGGAGATAGGATCATGGCTGCCTTGCTTTCCTTCGAGTCCGGTTTCGTTCGCCGCGTGCTCGGCGTCAGCGTGTTGGCCTTCGGCCTCGGCCTCGCCCCCGCCGCTGCCGGACAAACCGACGAAACGCGTGCCGCCGCGCGTGCCCTCGCGACGGAAGGCGCCCAGGCCTTCCAGGAAGGGCGCTGGGAGGACGCGATCGATCGTTTCGGCCGCGCCGAGTCGCTCGTCCACGCTCCGCCGCACCTTCTGTTCATGGCCCGGGCCCACGAGAAGCTCGGTCAGCTCGTGCTCGCGCGCGAGGCGTATCTCAAGGTCGTGCGGGAGCCGCTGCCCGCCAACGCTCCGCAAGCGTTCAAGGATGCGCAAGCGGACGCCGAACGTGAGCTCCGCGCGGTGGAGCCGCGCATTGCGCGCCTGCTCGTGAGGGTAGAAGGCGCGGAAAAGGCGACCGACCTCTCCGTGGTCGTCGATGGCCAGGCCGTGCCGCCCGCGCTCGTCGGCGTCGGCCAACCGATCGATCCGGGGCGCCACCGCGTGGAAGCGCAGGCCACGGGCTTCACGGCAGAGCCGCGAGAGATCGAGCTCGCCGAAGGCGCGAGCGACGAGGTGGTGCTGACGCTCGTGCCCGCGGCGGTGGCCGGCGCAACGCCGGAGCCGCCAGCCCCCTCTACACCGGAGCCCGTCAATCCGCTTTTGGATACGAGCGTGCAAACGAGCCGCCCGAACCAGGGCATGCGCATCGGCTCCTACGTCGCGTTCGGCGTCGGCGCGATTGGGCTCGGGCTCGGCACGTACTTCTTGATCGATGCGGCCAAGGAGAGCTCGGCAGCCGACGAGGCGTTCGAAAAGTGCACCGCCGCCGGATCGTGTCTGGAGAGCGACCCCTACGCGAAAGAGACGGCGGAGCACGACGACGCCGCGCGCAGCGCGCGCCGGCTTTCGATCGTCAGCTTCGCGGTGGGTGGAGTCGGGATTGCCGCCGGCACGGCGCTTTTGATTTTGAGCAATTCGTCGCGCAGCGAGGGTGGCGTTCCAGCGGCGACGGTGCGCCCGTACTTCGGTTTCGGCCAGGCAGGCCTGCTGGGGACGTTCTGATCGAGGGTGGAAGAAAGCGAGGAGTGAATGGTGACCAGTCGAAAGCGTGATGTCGTTCTTGCAATGGGAACCTTGGGGGTGGGCACGCTCGCAGCGTTGATCGCGGCTGCCTGCGGCTCGATTGCCGAGGAGTCGGCAAGCTCGAAACAGGCGGCCGCTCAGCAGCTGCCGACCACGACGGTCACCATCACGCCGATTCCGACATTCACGATCCACCCGTGCGTTATCGCCCAGTGCCCGGACGACGGAGACCCGTGCACGCGGGACTGCACCGTGGTGAACGGGAACGCGAAGTGCGAGCACACCACCTTAAACAAATCTCCACCCCCCCGAACACG
>QGUH01001122.1 GCA_003242355.1 Pseudomonadota bacterium | reverse complement strand
CCCAAAGTTCCACGTGGGGTTGGTTGCCGCCCCGGGGGCACAAGGCCGTCCCGGGCCCGGGGGGGGGCCCCCCTTCGACCCCGTTCAAAACGGCTTGTCCCCGGGGGCCGGGCGTAGACCCGCAATCGGCGGGAGGCGTGGGCTCGGTGGCGTTTCCGGGGTCGCCCCCGAGACAGACGCCTACCGAGACGTTCCCGTCCTTCACGTCGGAACAGACGAGCCCCGACCCGCACTCGTCGTCGGTCTCGCAGAGCTCGGCGCAGAACGCGCCGTCGGCACCGCTCGGCAAGAAGCAGACGTGGTCCGCCCTGCAGTCGGCCGGACCGGCGCAGGCGTCCCCCTGGGTCCCCGTCCCGGTCGGCTCGGGCCCTCCGGGCGACGTCGGCGGTGAGACCGACGGGTCGCTGCGGCCCGTCATCGCCCAGAACGGCGGTTCGTAACCGCCGAGCTCGGCGGCCTCGAGCGCGACGTCGATGATGAACTCACTCCACGACGAGACCATCCCGTAGATGGGGGTCGTGCAGTTTTCACCCCCTCGAGACACCACACCGACGACCTTGCCTTCGAGGTCGAGCGCAGGCCCGCCCGAGTCGCCGACGCACACGCCCCGATCCCCGCGGAACTCCGTCACCCGCACTCCCACCCCGCAACTGCCCGGGTTGCACGCCACCTCGAGCCCGGTCAGCACCTGGCGCCCCGGAGACATGCCGGTCTCGTCGACGCCATAGCCGACCGCCACGTACGGCTCGCCGCGCGTCACGGGCCGATCGATGCGCGGAATGGCCGGCTCGGCGACGTCCTTCGGAACGTTCTGGGAGAGGATGACGAGCGCGATGTCGTACCCGCACGTGTCGTTTCCGTTGGTGGGAACGCGCACGGCCGCGCCCCGGATCCAGCGGGTCGTGGCGTTCGGGGTCGTGTCGTTGCTGACGTAGAGGTCGCCCGGATCGACGGGATCACCGAAAGGGGAATCCCCGCAAACCACGATCTCTTCTCCGTTCGTCGGCGACACGCAGTGGCGCGCCGTGAGCACGAGGTTGGGCGCGATCAAAGTCGCCGTGCAGATGGCGATGTGCTCCTTGCGCACCACCAACCCGAAGACGGCCCGGTGCTCGTGATCGATCTCGCCACCAGCGATCCGCTCGGCGTGCTGCGCGCGCGCCTCGTCCTCGAGCCCCGACGTGCACCCCGCACCTCCGAGGAGCAGCGGCAGGGCGACGATGACGCTCGGGGCCCGAAGACGGCGCGCGATTCGCCCCACGATCGCGGACTTCGGAAGCATTTTCGACGAGCTCGTGTACGTTTCTCGGAGCCGACCCAGCATCGCGAACGGCATGCGTGCTCCTCGAGTGTAGAATCGAACCGCAGCGCCTTCGAGGCGCTGCGCCGCTCGGGCCGCGATTCGTGAAGACGATCGAACTTTTCCAGCCGCTCTCCGCACGTCCGGGGCGCATTTTTCGCGCCCTTTCGGACGCTCGGGACCTCGCCGCCTGGCAAGCGGATGCGGTGCGGGGTGCGGTCGTACGCGGTCGCACCGTGGAGCTCGCGTGGCCGAAGCTCGGGATTCGGCTCGATCTCGAGGTGCGTGAGGTCGTGGCCGATCGCAAGGTGGTCTTCGGCCACGGTCCGGCGCGGCTCGAGCTCGAGGTGGCGCACGGTGGCGTCTGGCTCCGACACACCGCGCCCTTCGACGACGATACGCTCGAGGGGACGGCCTCGTCGTGGCGCATCGCGCTCTCGACGCTCTCCGTGTACCTGTCGCGCCACGCGGGCGCGGCACGGCGGGTGCATTGGGCAGCCGCCCGCGCGCGCGGCAGCGCCGCGCTGTGCCATGCCTACTTTACGGAGCGGGAGTTGCTCGCGACCTGGCTCGGCACGGTGAGCGGGAACGTCGGCAGCGTCGACACCCCGGTCGCGCTGTCGCTCGCGAGCGGACGGCGCGCGAGCGGCCCGGTGCTCGCGAACACTCCCGGACGCGACGTCGCGATTCGCTGGCGCGAGGCCGACG
>QGUH01000155.1 GCA_003242355.1 Pseudomonadota bacterium | reverse complement strand
TCTATTTTTTTTTTTTCAAAAGAAAGGACGGGTAAGGGAATCTATTACGGTCTCGTGGGCCGGAGAATTGTTAAAAGGACACCGCCCTGGCCGGCGCCGCCGGCGCGGGCGACGCCGCGCCGCCTGCGCCGCCTACGCCTCCTGCCGAGCGCCTCCTGCCGAGCGCCTTCCGGCGCGCTTTCCGCCTCCTCACCGCCGAAAATCGGTTCGTCGTCGTCCTCCTCGGACTCGAAGATTTCCGTGGCATGCAGAGCGAGCTCCGCGCGCTCCTGCTCTTCCCGATCGGGCGACAGCGGCTCGCCCTCTTCGGCGAACTCATCGAGGCTCACGTGCGCCGCACGCACCACTTCGGGCTCGGGCTCGATCTCCTGACCCGAGAGCTTCTCGAGCGCCGGAGTGCGATCCTTCAGACCGCGCTCGATCGTCTCCTCGTCCCACTCGCGCAGCGCGAAGACGCCCGGTTTCACCCGAATCAGCGGGTTGTCCTTGTCGGACTTCTTGACCAGAGCGGCGAGGCGTGCCCCCATCGTGACCTCGGGGCTCTTGCCAACGTGGCTGAGCAGGTTCTTCTCGATCGCTACGTCAGTGATTTCCTTGTAGTGTAGAGGTTTCCCCACGAGGCGCAGAACCTGCGCCGCAGCTTCCGTAAACGTCATCAGACAGTGTCTTCCAGTTGAGGGAGATCAGGATTCGTCTCCGTTGTGAGATGCCTCCGGGGAAGCGCGCATCGCTCCCGCCGCCGGCAGAGCACCTCTCGCTGGTGCCCCCATAGCACGCCCGTTTTGATGGAAAAAGAACAGCGCGGCCGCAAGGGAGAAGATGTATGCCGACGCCGGAGGTGCCCGGAGCACGGTCCCGACGGAAAAAGAACAGCACCGCCGCAAAGGAACCAGCGGACCCGCACCCCCCTGCTCCGACTGGCTCCGAGCGATTGCGATCCTGCTTTCCCGGGCGGTCACGACCAGCGCAAAGGGCCTCGTCACCCCCTGTTCCGACCCGCCCCTGCGGGTTCGCGACCAACCGCGCAGGGCCCCTGCAACCTCGACCCTTGGGCCCCACCCGCTGCGTTCCCTGCGCGCGCAAGCCGTGCGCGGCCCGCTCTGTGTCCCTTGTGAGCCCCGCTCCCGTGCGGCTCGGCCCGACCCACGATGCTTCCCCGTGCGCTCGCTCCGCCCGCAACGAGCTCCCGTGGTTCCCCACTCCTCGAAGTGGTTTAGGATCGCCGCGTGGCCCCCGACGCGCTCTTGGAGGAGCTTCTGCGGGTGGCGCGTGCCATCGGGCTCGAGGTCCGCACGATGCCGCTCCGAGGCGCCCAAGGCAGCGCGGGCGGGCTCTGCACCCTCAAGGGCCGACCGGTCGTGATCCTCAATGCCCAGGTGAGCGCCATCGAGAAGTGCACGGTCCTGGCCGATGCGCTCTCCGGACGCACTCTGGACGAAATCGAGATGCCTCCTCTCGTGCGCGGGTTCATTCGAGCGCGCGAGCGCACACGCTCGCGCATCCTCTTGCCGAGGAAACGACCGGGGCCTGGCCTTGCCGCCTGCCGCGTACGCGGTAACCGGTGACGCGTGCTCGTTCGGGAGAACGTGAATTTGCGTGAGCGCACGACCCTGCGGGTCGGTGGGCATGCGCGCTACTTCGTCGAGGTGACGGACGAAGCCACGCTAAAAGAGGCGTTGGCGTTCGCGCGTGAGCGCTCCGCGACCGTTCGGGTGCTCGGCGGAGGAAGCAACGTCGTCGTGCCGGACGAAGGCGTCGACGGGCTCGTGCTCTCGATGGGCATCCGGGGCGTCACCGTCGAAGAGCGCGCGGGCAAAGCCCTCGTCACGGCCGGCGCCGGCGAGCCGTGGGACGCGTTCGTGGCGAAAACGGTCGAGTGGAGACTTGCCGGCCTCGAATGTCTGAGTGGCATTCCGGGGCAGGTCGGAGCAACACCAATTCAAAACGTCGGCGCTTATGGCCAAGAAGTCGCGCGGAGCATCGTGTCGGTGCGCGCCTTCGATCGGATCGAGGGTACGTTCGTCACGCTCTCGAATGCACACTGCCACTTCGGATACCGGGACAGCCGCTTCAAGAGCAGCGAGCCCGGACGCTACGTGATCGTCGCAGTGACGTTCGCGCTCGACCCCGACGGAGCGCCGACCATCGCGTACCCGGAGCTCGCCCGGGCGCTCGCGGATCGGGCGCGGCCCTCGCTCGCCGATACGCGCGACACCGTGCTCGCCATCCGCCGCGCCAAGTCCATGCTCGCGGACCCTGCCGACGAGAATGGCAGAAGCTGCGGCTCCTTCTTCGTCAATCCAGTCGTCTCCACCGAAACGGCCGAACGCGTGAGCGCACGGCTCGGCACTCTCGACATGCCGCGCTACCCGCAACGCGATGGTCGCGTGAAGCTCTCGGCGGCGTGGCTCATCGAGCGCTCGGGCTTCACCAAGGGATTTCGCTCCGGCAACGTCGGGGTTTCGACGCGGCATGCGCTCGCGCTCGTCTGCCACGAGGGCGCGACCAGCGCGGAGCTGCTGGCGTTCGCAGAGCACGTTCGCCGAACGGTTTTCGAGCGAACGGGCATCGAGCTCGTGCCCGAGCCGGTGATGTGGTGACTCGAGCGAGCGTCAAAAGAGCGAGTTGATCCAGGTTTCCACGCAAACCTGGTCCGCCGAGCCGAGGCCAGTCGGCGCGGGCATCGGCGTGCCGCAGGCCTGCTGGCTCTTGACCTTCTTGAGCAGCACGCTCTCGGATGGATTCTGCGAGTCGATGAGCTTCGCTCCCTGAACGCACTTCCCCTTCTCTGCGTCGGGCACGCCGCTGTAGGTCGCCGGTTGGTCGACGAGGCGCGCCGCCACGTCGGAGCCTCGCAAATCGAGATCGCCTCCGATGAGCGCCGCCTGCGCCCCGTGACAGATGTTGCACGAGGTGAGGATGGTCTGCATGCACGCGCTCGGAGGCGGATAGTCGGCTTGCGTCATTCCGCCCGAAGACGGGTCGCCGTTCGAGCCCGACCCGCCCAGCGGGGACGTTCCGCCCGAGCTCGAGCCCCCCAGCCCGGGCGTGCCTCCCGAGCCGGATCCGCCCACCCCGGGCGTCCCTCCCGAGCTCGAGCCCCCCGATGGGTTCCCGCCGCTATTCGTCGTGCCGCCGACTGCCGGGTTACCCCCATTGCTCTGCCCTCCCGTGCCGATGGTGCCGCCGTTGCCTCCGCTCGTTCCTTGGCCCACGCCTCCGCCGAGCGCCGCGCCGCCGCCTTCCGAGGCACCGTTCGTTCCGCCCCATTGACCATAATTGGCGGGCACGACGTCGGGCTCCCAACAACCCGGCGCGATCATCAGAATCGGAATCACCCAGCGGAGAGAAGGCACACGCGGTCTCGTCGAGATGTCGGAACGGTCGCTCACGTTGCGTTACTAGCACGCGCGTCGGCCCGAGAAGTCACCGAGCGGCGCCGGTACCGCCGCATCATCGCTCGATTGAGCGGCGTTCAGGAAGGCGAAGTGGACGCCGGATCGGAATGCTCGGCTCGAGATGCAATCAGATCGTAAATGCTCATGATTGCCTGATCGAGGCGCGCAGGATCGGTGCCGCCGGCCTGTGCCATATCGGGACGCCCGCCTCCGGAGCCGCCCACGATCTGGGCAATCGGCCGAATCAGCTCTCCCGCGCGGAAGCGGTCGACCAGCGTCTTGGCGACGGTGAGCACGAGCTGCGCCTTGCCGTCCGCGACCGAGCCGACGAGCACGATGCTCGAGCCCAAACGATCGCGCAGCGTCTCGGCGAGCTCGCGGAGCGCTGCGCGGTCGGTTACGTCCGTGCGGACGCCGAGCACCTTCACACCCGCAATCTCGCGCGCTTGGGCGAGCAAGGCTTCGGGGCCCCCGGCGCCGCCGGTCGCGAGCTTGCGCTCGAGCTCTTCGACCTTGCGTTCGAGCGAGCGCTCGCGTTGCAAGAGCTTCTCGATGCGCTCCGAAAGGGTCGCGGGAGCGGTCTTCAGCGCCTCCGCGGCGCGCCCGACGTTCCCCTCGAGATCGCGCACGTACGCGAGCGCGCCTTCGCCGGTGACGGCTGTGATGCGGCGCACGCCGGCAGCCACGCCTTGCTCGCTCACGATCTTGAAGAGCCCGATGTCGCCCGTCGCACGCGCGTGGGTCCCGCCGCAGAGCTCGAGCGACTCCGCCATGCTGAGCAGGCGCACGACGTCCCCGTACTTCTCCTCGAAGATCATCGTGGCGCCGCGCGCCCGCGCTTCCTGCATCGTGAGCACTTCGGTGCGGATGGGGTGATTTTTCAACGTGCGCTCGTTCACGAGGTCTTCGATGCGCGCGATTTCCTCGGCAGTGAGCGGCTTGTTGTGCGTGAAATCGAAGCGCAGTCGGTCGGGGCCCACGAGCGAGCCCTTCTGTTGCGCGTGGGGGCCGACCACCGTGCGCAACGCCCAGTGCAAAAGGTGCGTCGCCGAGTGGTTGCGCCGAATCCGTTCGCGCCGAGCGACGTCGATGTGCAGCGTGACGGCCTCTCCCTGCGCGAGCGCGCCTTCCACCACGCGTCCCCGATGCACGACGAGCCCGGCGACGGGGCGCACCGTGTCTTCGACCTCGACGCGCCCCGACGGGCCGACGATCACGCCGTGATCGCCCACCTGGCCGCCTGCCTCGGCGTAAAACGGCGTGTTCTCCGTGACGACCTCGACGGCGGCTCCGGACTCTGCGCGGTCCGCGAGCTTTCCGTTCACGATCAGGGCGACGACGTGGCTCTCGTCGGAATCCCGTTCGTAGCCCGTGAAACGAACGGAACCCTCGGAAACGGTTTCGAGCGCGCGCCGGTAAACCTCCTCCACCGCCGATTCCATGCCCTTGAACTCGGAGCGTTGTCGCGCGCGTTCGAGCGCCGCCTCGTAACCGGCATGATCCACGGTGACGCCGCGCTCGGCACAGATGACCTCGGTGAGGTCGAGCGGGAAGCCGTACGTGTCGTACAGCTGAAAGGCGTCCGCCCCCGAGAGCTCGCGACGCCCCGTTCGCTCGAGCTCCGCGAAGCGCTCCTCGAGCAGCGACAGGCCCCGTTCGATCGTGTTGCGGAATCGGACCTCCTCCGCTTCGACGACGGTGCGGATCAACTCGCGGCGCTCCCGGAGCTCGGGATAGGCGTCGCCCATGAGGTCGGCGACGCGAAGCGCTACCTCGTGCAGGAACGGCTGCTGGATGCCGAGACGATGTCCGTGGCGGATCGCGCGGCGCATCACGCGCCGGAGCACGTATTCGCGCCCCGTCCGATCCGGCATCACGCCTTCGGCAATCAAGAAGGCGGTCGTCCGCGCGTGATCGGCGATCACCCGCAAGCTCGTGTCGTCGGGATCGCGCGAGCCACGGTAGGGTTTGCCGGCGAAGCGCGCCGCGGTCTCGACGAGCTCACGGAGCACGTCGGTGTCGTAGTTGCTCGTCTTGCCCTGCACGACGCACGCGAGGCGCTCGAGCCCGGCACCGGTGTCGATGCTCGGCGCGGGAAGCGGCGACAGGCGTGCCTCGCCATCGGCGCCCGCCGAGCGCTCGAACTGCATGAACACCAGATTCCAGATCTCCATCCAGCCCACGCCCTCGGCCGTCTGCTCGCGCCCGAACGCACCGAGGTCGACGGAGTCGCCCACGTAGAAGTAGATCTCGCTGCACGGGCCGCACGGCCCGGTGTCTCCCATCGCCCAGAAGTTGTCGGCCATCCCGAGGCCGATCACGCGGTCGTCGCCGAAACCGCTCACCTTGCGCCAGAGCTCGCGGGCGTCGCTATCCTCGGCGATCCCCTGCTCTCCCTTGAAGTAGGTGCACACGAGCCGCTCCCGCGGCAGGCCGAGCACCCCCGTCAGGAACTCCCACGCGTAAACGATCGCCTGCTCCTTGAAGTAGTCGCCGAAGCTGAAGTTGCCCAGCATCTCGAAGAACGTATGATGCCGAGGTGACGGCCCCACCGATTCGAGGTCGTTGTGCTTGCCGCTGATGCGAATACACTTCTGGCTGCTCGCGGCGCGCCGGTAGGGGCGTTGCTCGCGACCCGTGAACACGTCCTTGAACTGGACCATGCCCGCGTTGGCGAACATCAAGGTCGGATCGTTCGGTGGGATCAGCGGCCCACTCGGCACGATCTCGTGGCCCTTGTCGCGGAAAAACCCGAGAAACGCCTGGCGCAGGTCGGCGGATGTCTTTTCGCTGCTCATAGGGAGGGCGTGACCCATAGCATTCCTCGCGCGCTCCGGGGGCGCCGGGAGTAGCGCCGTGGCTGCCCCCTGCATCGACTACCTCGCCGAACGCGGCATCGGCCCCGTGGAACGGCGCATTCGCCTCGGGGGGAAGCTCACCGCGCCCGGAATGCGCCCCGCCTCGGTCGAGCTCTGCCTGGTTCCGGATGGTGTCTGGCTGGTCGCGGCCGAAGGGCGCTTCCTCGGCAAGCACTACGACGTGTGCGCCGGAGAGGTGCGGTACGAGACCGGGCGCCTGCGGGATCGGCTGATCGTCGCCGATACGGTGCTCACCGTGCCGCCCGCACGCGCGGGCGCGGTGCGCACGTGCATCGCCCTGGGGCGTGTGCGCCACTGGGCACGAGCCCCTTCCCTGCCGGACACCGCCCTCGCGCCCGATCGGTACGTCGCCGCGCTGTCCGAGCCTGCCCAGGCGCTCGTGCTTTCGTTGGCCGCGCGCGGGGGGCCGCTGATTGGTGCAGTGCGCATCGGGGCGTCTCGGGAGATCGAGTCGCGCCTCGGCCCCCGCACGCGGGAGCACACCTACTTCGTTCTCACGGCCGAGCAGGCCCACGTGGCGCGCCTGTCGGAGCTCGGCGATCTTTCGGTCGAGGCGCTCGATCCGGCTCTGCTCCGTGTGGACGTGAGCGCTTCGGGGGCGGCGCTCCGGCACGGTGAAACGGAGTATCCGATCGCGCCGCGCCAGGCGGCGATTGTCTCCGAGCTCGTCGAGCTTTCCATTATGACGCGCGCCGAGCGGCTGTTCGAAACCGCACGGCGCCTACGCTTGCTGTCGCCGACGCGCCACCGCGTCGGTGCGCTCGTCGATCACGCGATCCGGTCGGGGCACCCCCTCGCGGCCCTCGCTGCGCTCGTGATCGATCTCGAAACCAATCCGAGCAACACGGCCCGCGCCGAAAGCGTCCGCGCCGCCTTCGAGCACGCTCCCGTCGATGCCGCTACCGTCGACGAGCTCTTTCGGCGCTGGAGTTTCGCGGCGGATGCGGGGCGCCGCGCCGCGCGCGAGCTGCGCGCCCTGGGCGCGGGGCCCCCGTCGCTCTGGGTCCACCGCGCCGCGCGGGCGCGCGCTGCCGGGCTGGACGACCCCGTTTTCGACGCGGAGCTCGCGGAGCACGAGCTCGAGAGCGGCGATCCCGAG
>QGUH01001121.1 GCA_003242355.1 Pseudomonadota bacterium | reverse complement strand
ATTTCTACCTTCCTTTTTGTCGGCAGCGGCATATGTGTTAAAGAGACCGGGTCGCGGCCGAGCGCGCCGCCGCGGCCGCGGCGCTCGGGCGGCTCGCGCGTGGCGGAAGCGATTGCCTGGAACGGAGGTTGCGCACGGAGCAGAGCGCGACGGTCAGGGCGGCGATCACGAACGCGCTGGATCTCATCCTGGCTGCGGCGGAGCCGGTGATCACGGAGAGCACCCGCTACTACATCGCGATCGCCAAGCTCACCGACAAGACGGGCAGGCCAGAGGGCGAGCTCGATCGACGCGTGCGCAGAGCGATGATGTCCGCGGGCACGGAGCTCGGCATCTTCGCCTTCGCGCCGGTCAACGAGACTCCCGAACAGGGCAAGCAGCGGTTGCGCAAGCACTCGTCGCTCCGCGGGTTCTATCTCATGCCTCGACTGCCGGCGTTCGAGTATTCGACGAGCGGCCTCACGGTGAAGCTGGAAGTCGCGATGTTCAGCTATCCCGAGCGATCGCTCATCGGAAGCTACAGCGTGCGGCTGACTCAACCCGGCGTGGAGGGGCGGGATCCGGAGAGCGAAAACGAGCTCGTTGCCATGGCCGCGGAGCGGGCTCTCGAGAAGTTCGCCAAGTTGGCGGCGAGCCTGTGATCGAATGTGTGCTCCCCAGCGAACCAACCCGACGAGCGAGCGTCGCGGCGACTTGCCCCCCGCACCCGCACGCGCGTACGCTGCTACTCGGCGCGCAGCGACGTGACCTCAGGAGAGCCTGAACCATGGAGAAAGCGCTAAGCGTGTCGCAGCGGCCCCGACAGCGGCGTCTGCGGAACTACCTGCTCGATCGGCGTTTCCAACTCAAGTACAGCGGGTACCTGGTCGGCATCGCGCTCCTCTTCAGCTTGTGTCTCGGGTTCATGCTCTGGCGAACGAGCGAAGCCGTGATCTCCCAGAGCCGGCGTGCCGTGGCGCAAGGAGAGCTGGTCGTGGCGCGCGGACGCGAGGTGGTGGCGGAGAGCCAGAAAGTCAACCTCGTGGTCCAGATGAGTATCGTCAAGGATCCCGTGTACAGCGAGAACCCCGCGCTTCTCGAGGCCTTCAAAGCCGATTCCGAGCGGCAAGACCAACGCCTGCTGAGTCAGCAGCGAACCCTCGAAGAGCAGGCAGCGGCCCTCAAGCGGCAGTCCGCCGAAATCGAGGAACAGCAGCGCACCATGCTGCGCACCCTCGTGATCGCGCTCACGCTCCTCGTCATCCTGATCGGGCTCGCCGGGATCGTGGTCACGCATCGGGTCGCGGGCCCCATCTACAAGATGAAACGCCAGATCCGCGAAGTCGCTGCGGGGAAGCTGCCGCTCCCGAGCCGACTCCGAAAAGGGGACGAGCTCGTCGACTTCTTCGAGGCGTTCGAATCCATGGTGGCGAGCCTGCGCGGACGCAAAGAACGCGAGATCGGACAGCTCGAGCACGCGCTCGCCGCGCTCGAGACCAAAGCGAGCTCGAACGACCTCGAGCCGTTGCGACGGCTTCGCGAGGAAATGCGCGCGGAGCTCGAGGCGTGAGCCTTTCAACGGGCGCGTGCGACAACGATCCGTTCGACTGATCGGCGTTCTCGCCTCGTGTCGGAAGGGCCGCTTCCGTCGACCCTGCCCGCCGAATTCTTTCGGCGGGACCCTC
Source organism: Pseudomonadota bacterium (assembly GCA_003242355.1). Classification (GTDB taxonomy): domain Bacteria; phylum Myxococcota_A; class Polyangia; order Polyangiales; family Polyangiaceae; genus PMG-095. Next base: position 345 of record QGUH01001121.1, on the reverse strand, counting down.
CTCACGCCCGCAGCTCACGTCCGAAGCCGGCATCACCAGCCGTTCGTCGTTCCGAGGAGGCCGCGACCCCAGCCGGAGAGGGGAGGGAGCGCCGGCTCAAAACGCGGCGGCGACGTACTCCACCCGGGGTACCCCGTCGACGAACGTGACGCTCGCCGCGTCGTAGCGCAGGCGTGCAACGCTCGGATCGTGGCGGTAACGCCGCCGCCACAGCCGTTCACCCGCGAGGCGAATGCGCCGCCGCTTGGATCCATCCAGGCTTCCGAAGGGGCGGGGGAACCCCCCGTTTCGCCGGTCCCCCACCCCGCCAAACCCGCTCGGGGCCCCTTTGCGCGCGCCCTTTGG
>QGUH01000154.1 GCA_003242355.1 Pseudomonadota bacterium | reverse complement strand
CGAGCGAGCCGAGGGTGGCGAGGGCGGTGGTGAGCATCGCGAGCGTCTTCATGGTGGGCGTTCCTTTCGCGACCCAACATGAGCCAAATCGCCGAAATCACTCATGACCGTTGACGCCGGAACGATTGACCGACGGCGCCAGCCGTCCGCGGCGCTCGCGTCAGGCGCAGCCTGATGCGTCGCGTGAGCTCCGGTGGAGTTAGCGTCACCCGCAGCAGCCGTCTGGCAGGCGCCCGTCGGCTCGCCGCTCACAGGCAACCACGCGACCGCGCGCGTCCAGGGCGATGTGGCAGCAGTTCTCGAGCGCCTTACGGAGCTGCACGCGCCCGCGCTGGACGCGAGACTTCATGCCCGAGCGCGAGATGCCGAGCATCTTTGCTGCCTGCTTCTGCGTCAGGCCCTCGAGCTCGACCAGCGTGAGCGCTTCACGGTACGGCGAGGGGAGCATCGCTACGAATAGCGCCAGGTAGCTTGCCAGCTCCTCCTCCACGGCGCGGTCGTCGTCCTCGACATCGAGCGGCTGTTCCTCGAGCTCGTGACCATCGACCACTCGGTGCTTCGCCGCGACACGCTGGTGGTCGACGATGGCGCTCCGGGCCACCTGATACATCCAAGGCCCGAAGCGCTCGTTTTCGCGAAGCCCGGCAAGGCCGCGCTGCATGCGCACGAAGACGTCCTGCAGGACGTCTTCGGTGTCCACCTCGGAGCGGACGCGGCGCGCGATGAACGGCCGCAGCTTCGCTTCGAGCTCGCGCCACGCACCACGCGCCGCCGCATCGATCATGCCGAGAGCTCCTCCGAGCAGCAGGAAGGACCGCAGCACGACTTCGTACCGCCCGGCTTCAAGGCTTCGATGGTCGCCGAGGCGACGTAGTTTTCGACGCCGGAGCCCGGGAGCCAGTCGCGGATGAACTCGCGGCTCTCGGGACGAACGTCGATCTCGATGTCTTGGAAGCCCGCTGCCACGAGCAGCTCGCGAACGGTGTCGACGGTGGCCGCACCAGACACGCAGCCGGTGAGCGCGGCGACGTCGTTCTCGAGTGCCTCGGGCAGCGGCTCGAGCTTGACGACGTCCGAGATGGCGAGGCGGCCTCCGGGCTTCAGCACGCGGAAGGCTTCGCGGAAGACCGCGCTCTTGTCCGGGCTCAGGCTGATCACGCAGTTCGACAGGATGACGTCGACCGTGCCGTCGGCCACCGGTAGGTGCTCGATCTCTCCGAGTCGAAAGTCGACGTTCGTCGCGCCAATCTTGCGCGCGTTCGAGCGAGCCTTCGACACCATGTCTGGCGTCATGTCGACGCCGATGACGCGTCCGGTCGGTCCGACCTGCTTCGCAGCGAGGAAGCAGTCGAAGCCGCCGCCCGCCCCGAGATCGAGGACCGTCTCGCCCATCTGGAGCGCGGCGATCGCCTGCGGGTTGCCGCATCCAAGGCCCATGTTCGCGCCCTCGGGAACCGCCGCGAGATCCTCGGCCGAGTAGCCGAGCTTCCGGCTCGCGTCGGCGCTAGAGCCACCGCAGCAGCTGGGAGCGAAATCGGGCGCCGTCGCTCTCGCGACCTTGCCGTACGCCTCGCGCACGGCCGCGCGAGCCTCGTCTTTCGTCTGCTCGTCCATCTTCGTGACCTCCTGCTCTCGAAGACGGTGACCTTTCGAAAAGGACGCAGCTTTTCAGAGGCGCTTGGTCATGCACACGGCTGACGCGGGGCAGATCGAGGCGAACTCCGACGAGCGCTTCAGCTCATCAGGCGCGTCCTCACGCCTCACAGGTTCGAAGCCGAGCCGGGCGAAGTACTCCGGCGCGGTCGTGGTGAGGAGATAGACTGCGTCGAGCCCATGCCGTCGCCCGGCGTCGAGAAGTCGAGCGACGAGCTTTCGCGCGAGCCCGGCACGACGGAGTGCGGGGGTGACGACTACTGAGCGAAGAAGCCCGTTCTTACCATGCACCTCGAGGCCCGCCGCGGCGACCAACGCTCCAGCAAGGTGGGCCACCACGTATCCGTGGGGGAAGGCGTCAACGACTCCGCTCGTTGGCAATCCCGCTGCTTCGACGAGCGCGAGGACGGCCGCGAGATCGTCCGGTCGAGCGGGCCCGAGCTCGACCATGCCTTCCTCGGCGGCGAAGCGCTCGAGCTTCTCTCGGATGCGGTCGCGAGCGGCCCGGAAGCGTGCGAGCATCTCTTCTCGTGGGATCGATGGGTCTTTGCTCGCCGGGTCGGGGATTGGCCAGTGCAGCCGGCGTGCGTTGCCGAGGAAGGCGGGGCAGACCTCCTCCGCGCAAAGCGTGATCACCGTGCCCACGGTCGCCGGGTCGATCGTCTGCACGGACTTCGAGTGATGCGTCGAGAGGTCCACGCCCAGCTCGCGCATGACCTCGACGGCGTAGGGGTTCACTTGCGAGGGATCGCTGCCGGCGCTCATCACGGACACACGGTCGCCGAAGATCCTGCGACCGAGCCCCTCGGCCATCTGGCTGCGCCCGGAGTTGGCAACGCAGAGAAACAGAACGCTGGCGCGGTCTTTCATGGGTCAGCTCCTCGAAGCCTCCCGTGATCCGGTCACGCCGAGGGCGACGCCCAGCGTCATTGCAGCGAAGATCCACGAGCGATCGAGAAACGAGAGCTTGCCGGCAACTTCGGCCTTCGAGGTCTTGGTCATGGCAGTCGCGGCTCCCCGAGGCGGCCACGCGCGGCCAGCCCCGTTCGTCTAGCGTAGCGCGCGTGAGCATCGCATCCCAGCGCTGCGTCTGCTGCGCCTACCGCTCACGAGAGTTGGAGCAGCGCCGCGTGCATCGGCGCGTTGCCATGGGCAGCCGTATTGTACCTTTCGACACGCGGCGGTACGCTGCGCGCGTGCAGGCGAAGAGCGCGCGGACGATTTGCCGGGGCGACGTCTTCTGGATCGCACCGGGCGCGTTTCGCGCGCCGGAGGCGAGCTACGCGCACCCGCACGTGGTCGTGCAGGACGACGTGTTCAACCATTCGCGGATCGCGACGGTGGTCGTGTGCGCGCTGACGACGAATCTGGCGAAGGCGAACGAGCCCGGCAACGTGCTGCTCGACCCAGGCGCGGGGAACCTGCCGAAGCAGAGCGTCGTCGTCGTGTCGCAGATCGATTCCGTCGAGAAGGCACACCTGGGCGAACGGATCGGGTCGCTCTCGGACGCACGCGTCGAGCAGATTCTGGCCGGCCTGCGCTTCCTGCAGAGAACGTATTTCGGCGTGCCGTAAGCCGCACTTGGCAGCAATCCTCGGCGTTGTCCGCATCGAACGCGCCGGAATACGCACGCAGCCCCGCGTTCGGGCTGGCCTGGTCGCCTGAAGAGACCCCCACCCGCGATCTCCGAGCGCCCGTCGACGCCAGGCGAGCTCGACGCGCTGGAGCCTCCGAAAAGGCTTGGCTCCGTCGCCGGCGCTATTCGACGCAGATGCCGCCCGCTTCCGGGAACAGCTCACAGTTTCCCGACGGACACTCGCTCGGGTCGCTGCAGGAGCGGCGACAGGTGTACCCATGCTCTTCGGAACCGGCGCAGGTCATGCCCGCGCAGCAGTTGAGCCCGCCGGATCCGCACGCCTCGCCGAGTGAGCTGCACGCCGTGTCGCAAACGCTCGCGCTGCCGTCGGCGAAGGGGAGGCACAGCGTTCCCGGGCAGTCCGCCTCCGTGGTGCAGCTGCGGCGGCAGGTCAGCGTGTCCAAGCTCGTGCCCGCGCAGAGCGTTCCTTCGCAGCAGTTGGGGAGGTTTGGGCCGCAGCTCGTGCCTTCTGCAAGGCAACTGCAGAACTCGGCGCTTGCGCAAAAGCCGCTCGTGCCGCTCGCGAACGGCACACAACAGCCGGTGTCGCAGTGCTCGTTCTTCGTGCAGGTGGGCCGGCAGCCCGCGAACGCAGGAACCTCCGACTCGACGCAGGCGCCCCGGCAGCAGTCGTTGGGGGAGGTGCTCGTGCCCGGCGTGCACGCCTCACCGCGCTTCTTGCAGGGGTTCGTGCACGCCTCGAGCTCCGCGCACACGAGATCACCCGTGTCGTAGCGATCCGTGCAGCAGCCGCTCTCGCAATCGCTTGCGTTCGAGCAAGGTTGCTTGCAGACGCGGCTGCTCCCGAGATCGACGCAGGTCAAACCATCGCAGCAGGGGCGGTTCGTGCAGCTGCCGTCGAGGCCAGTGCAGAGCCCGGCGAGCGCCGCGGGGCTCGAGCAATTCCCTACGGTCTTGCCGGCCTCCCCCGTACAGAAGCACGACGCTTCGTCGAAGGTCATGCAGGTGTACGCTGCGCAGTACGGGCGCTCGGGCGACTGGCTCGGCAGAAGGACGGACCCCTCCGGCGGCTTGGGGATGCACACGTTTCCGTCCAGCTGACAGGAGGAGAGGGGGCCGCAGCCGAACAGGCCGGCACAAAGATCACCGATCCCGCCGCAGTCTCCGGGGCGCTCCCAGGCCGGTGGCGCCGAGGTGATCACGGGCCCGGCGCCGCCGCCCGTTCCGGCCCCAGAGGCGCCCCCGCCGGCCGCGGCACCGCCCGAACCCGCTGCGCTACCGCCCGCGGTACCGCCCGAACCCGCTGCGCCACCGGCCGCGGCACCACCCGAGCTCGCCGCGCGGTCCCCTTCGGTCGCCTTTTGTCCGCAGCTGGCGACCACCACGCCACACAAGCTCACCACCAACGCTCCGATGAGCCGGACTTTCATGAACCTCTCCACCGAGTGCTCCCGAACGGTCTACCCATTCGCGAGGTTGAGACGAAGGCGCTCCTCTCGGTATTCACCATCGCCCGAACCAGGGACGGTACCACGAAGGCGCGCCGAGCAGACGGATGGGCTCCCGGGGAGGCGGTTCCGCCTGCTGACGCCACCTCCAGCCCCGGAGCGGCGGACGCTCTCGCGGATTCGCGCCGTCTCGTCGCGGCAACGTCCGCGGTGCGGGGCCGTCATGAGTAGGGCACTGCGCGGAGTAGGGCACTGCGCGGGTCCAGTCGCCGCCAGCCGCTCGCCGGCTTTTGTCAACATCGCACGCCCTCGATGTGCAAGGGCGGATTGTGCGACCGCAGATCGAGACCTTGCTCGAGAGCGGGCTCGGATCACGGGGACGCCGATCGCTCGGGACGGATTCGAGCTCGAGCTGCGAGGCAGTATCCGTCCGACTTCCGGCAATGGCAGCAAATGCCCCGCTCCTCCTCGAGCGCCTGACGGACCGTGAGCGAGCGATCCTCGACCCGGCGCCGCTCGAGCGCGGCGGTTGCGGTCACCCCCGAGCACGAAGGTCGGCGATCCGACAGCCGTACTTCATCGACCAATTCCTCCCGAAGCGTGGAGCGGATTTTCGCCCACGGCGATGGCTCGGCAACTTCGATGCCAACGCAGGCGTTCGAAAACGAGAACACCGCGCCTCCCCGTGCATCGCCTCGCCTGGAGCGATTCATCCACGGAAAGCTCACGGGTCGACGTTGCCGCGCCGACTCGCTCGTGTATCGTCTTGCTCACGTCTGCAGACGAAACCCGCGCTGCCTACGGAGGGCCGCAGGGCTTCTCGTGGTCCCCAGCAACTCGACTGGACGATGGGCAAGGACGTCTACACTCAAGTCGTGCGCAACCTCGCGGAGGGGTGTATGGGGCTGCGCTACGCGTACTTCTCCCAGGACATGCTCGACGGCGACGCGATGGAGCGCGACTTCGCGATCCTCGGCGACTTCAAGGGCAAGGACGGAAATCCATGGAAGGGCGGGATCTGCTTCGGGCTGTCGGTGCTGTACCTCGCTTGTTGTACGCCGACCGGGCGCTCGACGTGGAAGACGCCCGAAGCCTTGATGAGCGAGTTCGCCGACGCGCTCTCGGGGACCAACGAGTCCGCCGGCATGCTCCGGGCCATCGCGCAGGCGTACGTGCGGCAGAAGGGCGCGAGCATCATGCGCCGCGGCGACATGGAGAATCCCATGGTTCTCGAGTGCAAGGGGTGCAGCCGCCAATACGCCCTCGGCACCGCCATGACCGAGTGCTCCCGCTGCGGCTCGGAGAGCCTCGTGCTTAGGCGGCTCCGGCAGGAGGAAATCGAGGGGATCGCCCGTCTGCACGATATGACGGTCGACGAGATGCGCGTCGAGCGCTACGAAGACCACGACGCGAAGTTCACGAGCCCGTTGCTCCAGAAGAGCGTGCAGGCTTACCGGGCGAACGAGCTGAAAGGGTCGGCGATCGTCCCCGAGCTCGACGGCAAGTCCGACAAGCTGAAGCACGCGATACGCGACCAGCTCGTCGCGAACTTCGGGCTCAAGCCGAGCCCGCGCCACGGCGGTGGGGGCGTACGGCGGAACTACGAGTGCATCTCCCTCGAGATGGAGGAAGCAGACGACTTCGATTACAAAAACCACTTGAAGGCGAGCGACGTTCAGGCGCTCATCTCGTTCGTCGGTGAGAAGAACACGTTCTCCCTGTTCGGCTTCGAGCGCCTGTTCGTCGGCGGGCATCAGATGGCGTTCTGGTCGGACGGATCGCGCACCCACTTCTTCGACCCGAACTTGGGTGTCGTCTCGTTCTCCTGGCAGCGCGGGCTGAAGACGTTCCTCTCACGCTACCTCCCCTTCCGCTATTACTGGAAGGGGACGACCAAAGGTGAGAAAAAGTCGTCCGTGTTCATGAGGACGTCGACGATCGAGTTCAGAACGCTGTCGTGGACGACGCTGGACTTCGACGTGTACCGCTACTCGACGGCGTGACACGCAGGCGGTGAACCTCCAGCCCGTAGGGCTGCAGACGAGAACGCCGTCCCATGCGCCCCCGCCGCGCGCCTCTTCACGCGCGCAGCACCCTCTGCACGAACGCCGTCCCGACGCACGCGACGCTTGGCGACGCGCAAGCCGTGCGGAAACCAGGGGAGAAAAGGCACAGCAGCGAGGATTGCTCCACGTTGCCGGCTCCGACGAAGCCGTGCGCGGTGTATTGCAGCTGCTTGCCATCGATCCCCGCGCCCCGTACTCCGCAGCCGTCAGCCCGCTGCGTTGCCAAGCCCGAACCCGCTCCGCCCACTCGGCGGCCCTCACTTTGCGCTTCGTCGTCATGCGCCCAGCATCCACGCATGGGCAGCGCTCGTCAGGATGCAGTTGGGCAGGCGGTTACGCCCCGACGACGATGGCCATCAGGATCGTCTGCAGGCTGCGTTCCGCATCGCGGACGGCGCCGGGTATGGTCACCGGGCGGCCTCCGCGTACGCGACGAGCCCTGTCGGGGTGAACGAGATGGCGCGAGCGCGCTGGCCCCGCTTGGTGAGCGCCTCGTGGGCGGCGGCGAGCAGCCCGTCCTCGGTGGGCGCCTCGAGCTCGACGTCGGGCCCGGGCTCGGGGGGCGTGCCCGCGGGCTTTCCGTCCGGGATGACGAAGGTCTTGAGAATGCGC
>QGUH01001120.1 GCA_003242355.1 Pseudomonadota bacterium | reverse complement strand
CACGTGGCAGCGGAGCACCGTCCGGGGCCGGCCGAGGGTCGCTCCCGCTATCGTTGAGCAGCGCTGTGGACGCCGCCTGATGGGCAGGGATGAGCGGCGTGGGGCCTATCGGCGTCACGCGGCAGCTCGATCGAAGGCCCCGCCCTGCTGCGCGCCGCGCTTCGCGCGGCGCTCCGCGACGGGCTCGAGTGCCGCCCGGCTAATGTTCGGCACTGCGGGAGCTCAACCTCGTCCACTTCGCCGGCGTGTGCTCCGCGGCTCCTTGGGCCGTTCTCGGCGCGAAGGGGCCAGGAGTGAGTCACAGGAACGGCGCGTTGCTTCGTTGTGCGAGGCGACCCCGAATACGGCCCACCCCCAAAACGAACTCATTCAGACGTCGGTTCCCGCGAGCGCAGCGAGCCCGCGGTGAGCGAAGCGAACCGCGTCGGGGAGCTCGAGGGGCGGTGAGCCCCTCGAGGAGGACTCCGGTGGGGGCGGGCGGGAGGAAACAAGTCCCGCGCCGCCCCACGGTTTCTAGCCCTCGTTAGGGAACCGCGACGCGCTCCGGGAGCACGTAGTTGGTTGGGGGAGCGAGCAAGTCGCGTGCGATCGTCACTTCCATCAGGTCGACCGCGCCGCTCGTCGCGATCTCGCGCAGCGCGACGCGCGCTTCGGGGGCGCGTGGGGGCAGTTTCGCGAGCGCCGTGTAGAAGCGGGCTTCGGTGCGTTCGGCTTCGTCACGCGCGACCGCGTGCAGATCCTCGTCGCTCAGCTTGCCGCGCGCCCAGGCGCGCAGTTTCGCCGGCCACCCCGACGCCTCCTGGATGGTCGCGTAGGCTTCCTCCACGGTGCCGTCGCTCGGGACGTTGAGGTGCCGTTCGAGCAGCTGCAGCCACAGCGCGACGTACACGATCTCGTCCGGGCCGAGGCTCGCCTCGATCGCGCGCTGGGCGGCGGCGCGTGCCGACTGCAGATCGCCCTTGGTGAAGGCGCGGCGCGAGACATCGAGCACCGTGGCCGCGAGCTGGCGCACGTCGCCGTTGGCGGCGGCGTAGGCGCGCTGGACCGCGCGGTGCACCCCGGGCTGGTTGTCGTACTGCTCGAGCACGCGAGCGAGCAGCCGCTCGACGCGGGCCTGGCTCGGACCGGGACGACTCTGTCGCTGGGCTTCGACGGCTTTGACGAGCGCGGCGTTCAACGCGTCGCCAGCTGCTTCTTTCCGGCCGGTGTCGCGCAGAATCTCGAACTTCTGGATCATGGCTTCCGTTTCGAGCGCCAGATCCTGATTGCGCTTCGCGATCGCGATCACCTTGTCGAGCGTGCCGAGAGCCGCGTCCGCCTGATCTCGCTGACGCTGAATCGAGGTGAGCAGCATCAGCGCATCCGTGCTCGGCTCGACCGCGATCACCTGGTTTACGAGCGGAAGCGCGCGCGCCAAATCCCCGTGGCGCGCCTCGAGCGCCGCCATGACGTACCGCACCCGCGCGGCGCTCGGCGAGACCTTCCCGCGGAAGGTCGGCCCTTCGGCGAGCGCGAGGAGGGACTCGGCGGCCGCGAACGTGCGGCGTGCCGCATCGAGCTGTCCCTCGGCGTCTTCCGCCACCATCGAGTTGAGCACCATGGCGAGCGCGACGCCCACGTGAGACGCCGGGGACTTCGTCGTGATCGTCTGCGTGAGGACGACGCTCGCCACCTCCGCCATGCCGTACTTCACGAGCTGTGCGGCGAGCGGCATGGCCGCTTCGAGCGCGCCGGGCTGCGTGCGGTAGAGCTCGAGCGCGGCGCCGAAGGCAGCGGCCGCCATCGGCTGCGGATCGATCACCGCCATCGAGCTGCCGCTCTCGGCAGCCGACTCGAAGAGGCGAAAGATCTGCAGCCACGCGTCCGCATCGCGATCGTCGGCGGCGCGCTCGAGCTGCTCGGCGAGCTCCGGAGGAAACAGCCGCTCGAGCTCCGCTTGCTGCAACGCCGTCAGCGCTCCCGACGCGTCGCCGTGGCGGGGGGAGAGCGCGACCAGCGCGAACGTGCCGC
>QGUH01001119.1 GCA_003242355.1 Pseudomonadota bacterium | reverse complement strand
CACTCCCGCCCCTGTGCAACCCAGCTGCGCACCCCGGGCCCGGGCGCTCCGGGTGCGTTGCTCGGCGAGGAAGGCGGCGGCGGCGCGCGCGGCGTTCGCGCGTTCGTCGGCAGGCCGCGCGCCATTCGCGCGGCGATCAACAAGGCGTACAACGGCGACGTCCACGCGTTCGCCACGCTCGATCGCGAGGCGCACAACGAAGTCTCCGCGATGCTCAACATGAACGAGCGCACGTTGAGCATCGCGCCTCCCGTGAAGGCGCCTCCGCCCGAGAAAACGCTCACGATGCCCGCTCCGCCGCCGAGCCCTGCGGCGGCCGAGCCCAAGGCGGTGCACGTGGACGCGACGTACCTCGAGACGCTCAACGTGCTCGTGACGCTGCTCGAGAACCAGCGCCCCGACTTGCGCGGGCATTCGGCGCACGTCGCCCGCCTGATGCGCAAGATCTCCGAGCGCATCGGACTCGCGAACCTCTCGGGGCTCGCTCTGCAGGCCGCGGGCTACCTGCACGACCTCGGCAAGATGGACGTATACCACCTGACGGCGCTCAACGTGGCCGAGTACGAGCGTCACCGCGAGCTCGCGCAGAAGCGTTTCCGCGCTCCCTCCGCGCTGCTCGAAGCGGCGAAGCTCCCGCAGGAGATTCGCCAGACGATCGAGCTCATGTACGAGCGCTACGACGGCCAGGGATTGCCGTCCGGACATCGCGGCAAGGAGATCCCGCTCGGCGCCCGGTTGCTCGCGATTGCCGACACGTACGCGGACCTCACGCAGAATGCGAAGAACCCCTTCCGCAAGGTGCTGTCGTCGGCGCAGGCCTGCGAGGTGTTGCAGCGCTACCGGGGCAGCGTGTTCGACCCGAACCTCGTGGACCTGTTCCAGCACATGGTCGCGGGCGACGACTTGAAGGCTCGCCTGCTCGCCAATCGCCACCGCGCGCTCGTGGTCGACCCGGATCCCGAGGAGACGACGGTGCTCGAGCTCCGCTTGATCGAGCAGGGCTTCGAAGTGCTCGTCGCGCGCGGGGCCGAGCAGGCACTGCGCCACATCGAACGCGGCGACATCGACATCGTGGTGAGCGAAATCGACTTGCCGGAGAGCGACGGGTTCGCGCTGCTCCTCGACGCCCGCAAGCTCTCCGCCGCCGAGCGACTCCCGTGGGTGTTCGTCACCGGTCGGGGTGGCGGGTCGGATGCGCAGCGCGCTTTCGAGCTCGGCGCTGCGGACTTCATGACGAAGCCCGTCAGTCCGGACGTGCTGGTGACGAAGCTCCACCAGGTGCTCGAGCGCGAGGCGCGCACCGGCGGCGCGAGCCGCGGTGTGTCGGGCTCACTGTCCGAGATGGGACTGGCGGATCTGGTGCAGCTTCTCTGGCACGGGCGAAAAACCGGCTGCCTCCGCATTCGCTCCGGCGGCGCGGTCGGCGAAATCCACTTCGTGGAGGGCGCCATTTACAATGCCGTGTACGCCAACCTGCGCGGTGAAGAAGCCGTGTACGCGATGCTCACCCTAAGGTCCGGTGATTTCACCCTCGATCCGAACTTTCGCGCTCCCAAGCAGCTCATCACCGCGAGCCCCGAGGCAATTTTGCTCGAGGGGATGCGTCGCCTCGACGAGGGCCTGATCGGCTGAGCCCTCGCGCGACGAACGGTTGGGAACGCGCCGAAATACGCCGAAAAAGGCGTCGAACGGAGTGCCCCCGGGGGGGAGGAGCCCTGTCGAGCTCGGGGTGCAGGGGCGGCGCCGCGCCCCGCGAGACGAGCCTTCGAATTCGGCGTCACCGGAAATCCGGCCACCGCGCCCGCTCTCACTGCCGGGCGTGATGCCGAGAGCGGGCCCTTCGAGTCCGCCCCCGAGGCCACAGGGGGCGTGGGCGAGCGGTGGGTGAGTGGTGGGCGAGGCGATGCGTGCCGCCCTTGCGAGGAGTCCAAACGGTCGAGTCCCCGCGGGTTTCCGCCCGACGGCCGTGCTATGCTGCGACCTTGGTCCAGGGGACCCCTGTGTCGTGAAACG
>QGUH01001118.1 GCA_003242355.1 Pseudomonadota bacterium | reverse complement strand
AGCTACTCGCCGAACGCCCGACACCGCGCTGTTACCAGCCCATCGCCGCCCGTGCGCTCGAAGCAGTGCGCGGGCCCGGCGAGGAAGAGCGCGCGATCCGCGCCCGCCTCAACGGACCGTGAGCCTCGCGCCGCGATCGTCGCCCCGACGAACCCCGGCTCTCCGCGGCCGCCCCGCAACCAGGCTCGGCCCCGGGCATGGTTCGTTCGGGAAACGCCCACGCGTCGCCGAGCCGGGCCCGAAACCGGGCTCAGCCTTGCGGGTCGAGGAGCATCGGCTGGCGTTGCGCGAGGAAGCGCTCCATCGCGGCGCGACTGTCCGTGTCGAGCTCGAGAAAGTGCACGCCCATGCCGGGCGGCGTCGCGCTTTCCGCGTCGGGGCCGCGAATCCACCGCACTTCACCGATGGCCCGCACTTCGGAGCCGTCGGGAAGATGGATGCAAATCTCCACGCTCTGTCCGATCGGACGCACCCGATGCGTGGCGACGAACACACCCTCCGCCGACAGGTTCTCGGCGAAGCCCGTGTAGAAGTTGTGGTCGCTGCCGAGACTGACATCGAGGTCCACGGAAACCCTGGGGCTTCCCCGGCTTTCTTCCAGCTCGAGCGGCATCCCGACGCGTTCCTCTATCATGTGCGCGTGGGCCGTGCTGACATTGCTCATTCACACACCTCGTTCGGAACCCGAGCCTCCGAGGCGAGCCCGTGGCGCAGTAGAACGGGCGAGGGAGCGCGACTTTAGGCGTGCCTCCACACCTACTCCGACAGTGATGCTCAGGATTTTGCCGCTCACGGTACGTGAGGGTGATTTCCTTTTCGAAACGTTCAGAGCCAGGCATGGACGCCGATTTCCGCCGGCCGGGAACCGAGCGCCGCGATAGCGCGACGCGTCACGAGCACGGCTCCGAGCGCCGTGCCCAGCACGAGAGCCGGACCGAACCCTTCGGCAATTCCTAGACAAATCGCGCCTAGCTCGGTGCCGCCCAGGGTCAGGGAGAGCACCGCCGCAATGAGACTCGGCAGGCAGAGCCAGAGCACGGTCGCGCGCCGAACGCCCAAGACGTCGAGGGGGCCCATCACCCACCGGGCTGTCGCCACGGCCACCAGAATTCCCCACACCTTTGCCACCGCGCTCGCAGCGCCCAGCAGCTGAAGCGCGAGCCCGGCGCGCGGCGGCACCCCCCAGCCGCCGAACAGGATCACGACGAGCACGCTCACGACCACCATCTGATGGGTGAAGGCGGAAAGCTCGAGCGCTTGCTCGCGTCGCGTTCCGAGACGCCCCGTCGCCAGGGCCCCGGCCGATCGAGCGCGGGGAACGAGCGCGCACAGCGCCGCGATCCCGGCGATCGCGAGCGCGGGCGTCGCCGTGAGGTTCCATTGCCAGGGCCACGGGCCTTGAGCGGAAACGAGCGTGCGGGCCGAGAGGCTGCCCGTCGTCATCGCGGCCAGTACGAGGACGATCCCGAAGGGAACCTGCTGGAGCAACAGAGCCGCCAGGCGCTCGAGCCCGTGGCGCAGCGACCAGCGCGCGCCACCACCTCCCACGGCGAGCGTCGTCGTGCCCAGTGCCGCGAGCGTGGAAAGCGGCAGTGCTACGAGATCGACCTCGGGCGCGAGCAGGCTCTTCCCCAACGAGAGCAACACGAGCGCGGCCGTCGCAGCGAGCACGACGAGCGAACGCGAGAACGATGCCGGCAGCTCGCGCGCAATTCCCCGAAGCACGATCTCTCTGCGCCTCGAGCGGGCGGAAGCACGTCGGGCGCCCGAGAACCGCTCGACCAATCGCCGCTCGAAGAATCCGAAGGCGCGCGCGAGCGGGGTGCAGAGCAGGACGTACGCGGCGAGCGCCACTCCGACGAGCGCGGCCGCGGGCTCGAGTGCCTTCGGCGACGTGAAGCGGAAGCCCGCGCTGTCGACGCGAGCCGGCATGGCTTCCGATCCGCGTTGAACGACGATCAACGAACGGCGGGGGTCCGCGGCGGCACCGAGTCTTCGATTTCCGCCGACACGAGG
>QGUH01001117.1 GCA_003242355.1 Pseudomonadota bacterium | reverse complement strand
GTATCGCGGCGTTCATCATGCTCACCGCGCCGCTTTCGGCGCACGTCATCGCGCGCGTGTCCCTGCACCGCGGAACCCCGCTGTGGGAGGGTACCGTGCTCAACGAATACGAGCCCACCCAGTGCGCGCCGGAAGACGAGCCGACGAGCTCGTCGGTCCACACGGCGCGCCCCGCCTCACCGAACACCACGGCTTCCGCGAGCGGCGCCCTCGAGCCCTCCCAAACCTCGTAGCTTTCGCGCACGTGGCGCTGCACGACGCGACGCTCCTCGCGTCCGGAGCTCAGCGAGCACGAGCGCGCGTCGTGGCCCGGAACGCGTCGTAGGTCCGGAAGACGAGCCGACGAGCTGCTCGAGCCCGACGACCAATCGTAGGCCGCGGCCTTCGCGGATTGTCCGAGTTTTGCTTCCGCGCCGGTGTGGAGAGGGCGACACGTCGTGGGCCGCGGCTGTGGCGAGCAGGAGCGTCGGATCATCTGGAATCGTCCGAGTTTTGCTTCTGCGCCGGTGTGGAGAGGGCGACGCGTCGTGGCCGGCTTTGGCGGGCAGGAGCGTCGAGTCGTTTGGGTCGTCGGAGTTGCGCTTCCGCGCCGGTCGGAGAGGGCGTCGTTCTGCGCGAGAGGCGCCGCCGGGTGCGCGGGCGCGAAGCGCGTGTAGGCTTCGGGGATGCGTCCCACGGTTCTGCTCTTCGACATCGACGGCACCCTGATCACGACGGGGGGAGCCGGGCGCCGCGCGATGGAGCGAGCGTTCGCGGACGCGCACGGCCGCGCCGACGCGGTGTCGTTTCGGCTCGATGGGATGACGGATCGCGGCATCGTGCGCACGGCGCTCGACAACATCGGCGTCGAGAGCGACGAGCGCGCCATCGACGCGCTTCTCGAGCTCTATCTCGTTCGGTTGCGCGAAGAGGTGAGGCTCGTGCCCGATGCTCGGTATCGCGTGCACGCGGGAATGCGCGAAGCAATCGCCGTCGCCCGCCGCCACGGGGCGGCCGTCGGGCTCGGCACGGGCAACATCCGCGCGGGCGCCCGGATCAAGCTCGAGCGCGTCGAGCTCGACTCCACCTTCACGTTCGGCGGCTTCGGGTGCGACGCCGAGTCGCGTGCGGAGCTGATTCGGATCGGCGCCGAGCGGGGCGCCAGAGCCCTCGGCGTGTCGCTCACGAGTTGCCGTGTCGTCGTGATCGGTGACACTCCCAAGGACGTTGCAGCAGCGCGCGCGATCGGCGCCGAGTGCATCGGCGTCGGCACCGGACACTTCTCACCACAGGCGCTGATCGACAGCGGCGCGACCTCTGCATTCGCCGATCTATCCGCGCCCGGCGCAATCGACGCTTTGCTCGAGGGCACGTAACTCAAACGTGAGTCACGTCGTTCCCGCGAGCGAAGCGAGCTCGCTCGTCGCAGCGGAGTTGTGGGCGGCCGAGGAACGGCTCGTCGCAGCGGAGTTGTAGGCGGCGAGGAACGGCTCGTCGCCGCGGAGCACCCGCCGTCGTCGGGCCGAGGGTCGCTCCCGCTCTCGTTGAGCAGCGGAGTGGACGCCGCCTGGTAGGCAACGAAGGGAGTCGTGGGGCCTATCGGCGTCACGCGGCAGCGCGATCAGTCCCCGCCCTGCTGCGCGCTGCGCTTCGCGCAGCGCTCCGCGACGGGCTCCCGTGGCGCCCGGCTAATGAGCGACGGTGCAGGAGCTCAGCCTCGGCCACTTCGCCGGCGGATGCTCGGCGGCTCCTTGTGCCGTTGATCGGCGCGCGGGGGGCACGGAGTGAGTCATGGGAACGGCGAGTTGCTTCGCTTTGCGAGTCGCGCCGAAGCCCCAACCCCCAAAACGGAACGCCAGTTTCGGTGCCACCTCACGTGGACGTCACTTCCCGCGAGCGAAGCGAATCGCGTCGGGGAGCACGAGGGGCGGCGAGGGGCGGTTGTTCGGGCCGGTCTCTCCCGCTGGGCCGCCGGGGACTGTCTCTGAACTGGCGCCCCCACCCCCAACAGCGAGACCAGGTTTTGTTTCCACCTCA
>QGUH01001116.1 GCA_003242355.1 Pseudomonadota bacterium | reverse complement strand
TGCGGTTCGCTTCGATCGGGATGGTCTCCTTTCGGCGGGACTTCCACCCGCAAGACAGCGCCCATGCTGGGCGCACAAAGAGAAACGCCGAGCAATCGCTCGGCGTTTCTCTTTTCTCCCCCGCCCCAAGAGCTCTCGAGCCCCTGGGGTCCCGCGGTTGCCGGCCCTCAGCGCTCGGGCTCGACGATGATCTCGACGCGCCGATTGTTCGCGCGGCCCTCGGCGGTGCTGTTGTCCGCCACGGGGCGGCTCGAGCCCAGCCCCCGGGCGGTGATCTTCTCGGGAGGGATGCCGCGGCTCACGAGGTGGGCGCGCACGGACTCGGCGCGCCGGAAGCTCAGCGCTTCGTTCGCCTGAGGATTGCCGCGGGAGTCGGTGTGGCCCTCGACGATGATGGCCTTGAATCCCTGATCCATGACCGCCTTCGCCACCTCGTCGAGTTTCTGAGCGGCAATCGGCAGAAGCTCGTGCTTGCCCGTCGCGAAGAGGACCGCGCCGGAGAGGGTAATGACCACCCCGCGCGACTCCTCCTTGACCTTGGCGATCTCGGCGAGGCTCGCCATGGCGGCGGCCGCGCGCTTCTCGGCCTCGGCCCGCGCCTTGCGCTCCGCTTCGAGCGCAGCGCGATTCGCTTCGGCGGCCCGACGCTCGGCCTCGAGCTGCTCCTGAGTCTTCGTGAGCGATTGAATCTGCGTCTTGCGGAACGCCTTGTCGGTCTCGAGGCGCTCGCGTTCGGCCTGAATGTACCCGGCCTGAGCCTCGGCGAGCAGCGCCCGACGTTCGGCGATGTACGCGAGGTCGCGCGTCACCGGGTCGGCTCCGTTGTCCTCGAAGCTCGCTTCGGCACGCGCGAGCGCTTGCTTGGCCGTATCGAGCTCCGCCGGAGCGAGCTCCGCAGCCAACCCTTTCGACACCCGATCGTAGCTCGCTCGCGCCTGAACGAGCTCCGGCGGAGGCACCGCCGCTCCGCACGCGCTCGCGAGGTAAAGCAGGAGGGCCGAGCTCGTGAGCACCGTCACGCGGCCCCGACCGATCGTCCGATAAGCCGTCATTTGATGATATTCTCCTTGATCTGCTCGATCTGCTCCCTGGCTTCCTGCGTTTCCCGCCGCGCGTTCGCCTGGCGGGCCAGCGCGAGCGCGAGATCGGCGTCCGCCTGGGCGCGCGCGATCACGCGCGCCGCTTCCTCGTTCTCACCATCGGCAATGAGAGCGTTGGCCTTCGCAATTTGCTCCTTGGCCAACTTGAGGTGGAGCGCAGCCTTGGGTTCCGTGGGCGCGCCGCCGACTTCCGCGCCTTTCACCGTGGCCTGGGCCATCGTCAGTTGATCGCGCGGGACCGCGGCGCTTCCGCATGCGGCAAGCGTCGAAAAGCCAAGGAGTGCGGCGGTTAGGGGAAGAACTCGTCCGAGTGCACGTGAAACCATCACGGCGGCTCATCAAAGCTCAAGCGGCGCCACGAGTAAAGCAGGGGCAACGGGAGGACGCGCGAAGAGACGCGTCACGCTCGCACTCTTCCCCACCCTCGGCGCCGACCTCCAACGACCGTCCCTTCGTTGCGCCTGTCGGATGCACCACCGTCGGTACGGGAAAGACGGCGACCGCTGCCGTCCGCCGGCCGCCCCTTCGTTGCGCCTGTCGGATGCACCACCGTCGGTACGGGAAAGACGGCGACCACTGCCGTCCGCCGACCGTCCCTTCGTTGCGCCTGTCGGATGCACCACCGTCGGTACGGGGATGACGGCGACCGCTGCCGTCCGCCGGCCGCCCCTTCGTGCGCCTGTCGGATGAAGTCAGAACGCGGCGATCGGGCGGCGCACGGCGTCGTCACGGACGGGCGCGTGGTCCGGACAGTCCACGCGCAGATGCCGTCGACTGAGCGGCGCATCGAGGCGCGAACAGTGGTAAACGGGGTTCGCGCTGTGACTCGCGGGGAAGTACCGGCAGGGAAAGAACGGGGCGTGAATCTGTCCTTTATACAAATCTCCAGGCCAACGAACCAGACCTAAATCGCGTTTCCGT
>QGUH01000153.1 GCA_003242355.1 Pseudomonadota bacterium | reverse complement strand
AAACAGGGGATTCATGGGAATCAGAACAAGGAAAGGGATGACGACCTGGGGCGGAAAGAAGGCCCCGCCGCCCCCATGATCAAGATGGCGCGCAGAGGATAGCGAACTCCACTCGACGAAGCCTTCTCGACTTGTGCCATGTTCCCTGCGATCCGTTCTGGGGACTCCGTGACGCGGCGCGGGCGCCGTGGGCGCACGTGCCAGCGCTCGGCGTGTACCCTGGCGTTCCGAACAGGTCAAGGGCCACGGGCGGGCGGTGCCACGCCCGTGCGCCGAGACCCCACGGCACGTCGTGCACGTGCGTCAGGAGCCCGCTTGACTGGTGCTCGGGATGGGGGGAGCCGTCGTGGGGGTCGAGCGCCGCAGGCGGGAGCGGACCGATCCCCAAGGAGGCGCGAGCCAAGAGCCCATGGTGTATCGGAAGCTCATCGCCCCGGAGCTTCGAATGGGGGCCGTCGTGGGTCGAGCGCCACGGGCGAGAGCGGGCCGATCTCTGCGAGCCTCGAACCGTCACAGAGCCCGGAAGCCGCGAGGTGCCTGCGCGTCGGAAGCCCGCCGCGTGGCGGCTCGTCACTCGGGAAACTCCACGAGGTTGCCGGTCAGCATCAGCAGCGAGAGCACGGTCCAGCAGTGGTTGTAGTAGCGGCTGCGGGCCAGCAGCTCCCCGGTTTTCACCCGTTCGTAGGCGGCGTCGACGAACGCCTGGTAACGCGGGTCGTGCATGGCGCCGACGGCGGCGCACCCCACGAAGACGGCGGAGCCCGGGTTGGGTTGCGCTGCCCTGGGGTCGGGCGCGGGCTCGCCCGAGAGCGTGTAGCCGTCCACGATGGAGTCGGCGCCGATCGCGGCGAAGAAGGCGCTCGTGCGCGAAAGGTACGCGCGGGCGCGCGGTTCACCGTGATACGCGAAATCCTGCCCGATTCGGAACGGCAGGCGCGCCGAGTCGTACTGGTAATTCGTCATTGCACCCGGGAAGGCTTCGACGGGCACGCCTTCTTCGGTGCACCAAGCCGGCACGAGCCCGTTGTCTCGGTTTCCGTTCTCCGCGTTCAGGCTCCGCTCCACGATGGCGTAGCCGCGATCGATCACGTGCTGCCAGCCCGCCGTGTTGCCCGTGACTTCCCCGAAGAGCCGGTACTGATGCGGCGCGAAATAGGAGGGGTTGAACACGTTGCGCCCTCGCCAATCGTCGCCCGGCAGGAGCATGCCGGCGCGCTCGCCGTGGTCGACCTCGTACTCCCAGATGCGATCGATGAGGCGTGCGGCCTGGCTCAGGTAGTCCTCGTCGAACGCGCCGCGCCCGCCCCATTGGCGGTGCGCCATCACGAGCGCCCACGCCATGTCCTCGTCGGCGTCGGTCGCGGCGCCGGTGCCGAGCGCGCGCGAGCCATCGGGCGCGATGTACCAGTCCATCAGCCCGTGCGCGTTGAACCAGCGTCGCGCGTACCCGAGCAGCCCGTCGAAGAGGGGCTGATCGTCCATCATGACGGCGATGATCATGCCGTACGCGATGCCCTCGGAAACGGTCGAGTTTGCCACCCCATCCGGCGTGTCGGGGCGGCGGGTCCGGAGGAAACCGCAGGCTCCCTCGGCGGTCACGATCTCGGCGCGAAACCGGCGAAACGCGCGCAGCACGTCCTCGTGGTTCGCAGCGCGCGGGTAGATGCATCGGGGGAGCCGTTGGCTGTGCGGGAAGGGAAAGCGTCCCATGGGGGCGGGATTGTAGAGGCAACGGCCGGGGCGTGGTGCCGCATTGCGCACGCTGGGTGGGGCCGTACGCTGGGAAACGTCATGGTCGAGAAGCTGGAGCTCACCGACGAGGAGTGGAGGAAACGGCTCACGCCAGAGCAGTACGAAGTGCTGCGTCGGCACGGAACGGAGCGCCCGTACACCGGCTGCTATCTCGGGACGAAGGACCCGGGCACGTACGTTTGCGCGGGGTGCAAAAACCCCCTGTTTCGCTCGGGGGAGAAGTTCGAATCGGGAACCGGATGGCCGTCGTTCACGCAGCCCGTGGCAGACGATGCGGTCACGATTCGCGAAGATCTCTCGTACGGGATGCGGCGGCTCGAGGTGCGCTGCGGGCGCTGCGACGGCCACCTCGGGCACGTTTTCCCGGACGGCCCGCCCCCGACGGGGCTTCGCTATTGCATGAACTCGGTCGCGCTCGAGCACGTGCCCGAGGGGCAGACCACTGAGCTCGTGACCCGTTGAACGAGCTTCCCGCGCGGCAGTCGCGCTCCTCGCGCGGCAGTCAGGCGGAAACGTTGCGACGCTTCACGCGGTAAGCCGCGTACGAGGCTCGCACCATTCCCCTCGAGAGGGTTCCGGGGACGTGTCGCGATGAACGCGTTCCTCAGGCGGGAACGGAGGGCCGGAGCACGTCTTCGGCGCGCACCTGGTTCACGAGGGGCTGGCCCCGTTCGAAGGCGGAGACGTTCTCGAGCGTGGTCGTGGCGATGTTGCCGAGCGCTTCACGCGTGAGGAACGCCTGGTGTGCCGTGATGATCACGTTGGGGAAGGTGAGCAGGCGCGCCAGCACGTCGTCTTGGAGCACGCGGTTCGACAGGTCCTCGAAGAAGATGCCTTCCTCTTCTTCGTACACGTCGAGGCCAGCGGCGCCGATGTGCCCGCGCTTGAGCGCCTGGATGAGCGCGCTGCTGTCGATGAGCGCGCCGCGACCCGTGTTGATCAAGAACACTCCGGGCTTCATCGTGGCGAGCGCGGCAGCGTCGATCATGTGATAGGTCGCCGGCGTGAGCGGCACGTGTAGCGAGATCACGTCCGACTCCGCGAAGAGCGTGGGCAGGCTCACGTACTCGAACCCGATGGCGTTTGCCGCGTCCGGCGCCGGATGCAGATCGAAGCCCAGCACGCGGCACCCGAAGCCGCGGAAGACGCGTGCGGCAGCGAGCCCGATGCGCCCGGTGCCGACGATGCCGATCGTCTTCCCGTACAGATCGAAGCCCACCAATCCCTCGAGCGAGAAGTTCCATTCGCGCACGCGCGCGTAGGCGCGGTGGATCTTTCGGTTCAACGCGAGCACGAGCCCGACGGCGTGCTCGGCGACGGCATGAGGCGAATACTCCGGCACGCGCACGACGGGTAACCCGAGCCGCGCCGCGGCCACGAGATCGACGTTGTTGTAGCCGGCGGAGCGGAGCGCCACCAGGCGCACGCCCGCCGCGTGCAGCGTCTCGAGAGCGCTCGCTCCGAGCCGGTCGGCCACGAAACAACAGACGCATTCGTGGCCGCGCGCGAGCAGCGCCGTGTCTTCCGTCAGCCGGACGTCGAAGAACGTGATCGCGTGGCCGAAGCTGGCGTTGGCCGCCTCGAATGCCGCCCGGTCGTACGCGCGCGTGTCGAACATCGCGATTTTCATGATCGAACCCTCTGCGTCACCGAGGCCGGTGCGCCCGTCACCTCTTACATGAAGTGGAACCGGTTGCGCGGCCACGGGTTCCCGCTTTCCTCCAGCGCACGCGAATCGCCGCCCCGTCGCTTGCTCGTCCCTCCGGAGGGCGCGTCCGGGCGCCGGGAAATTTCTTCAGGGGCACACCACGAGCAGGCCGGCGCTTCGGTTTCGCGCGCCTCCGTTGCTTCGCAAAGTCGGTGCGCATTTTGCGAATTCGACCGAGCGGCTCACGCGTCCCGCGCGTGGTGGCCAGCCCCCGCGGAAATCGCGGGGAGGGCGCCAAGCGTCCCTTGCATCGGCGTGGTTCCATTGTGTATGAAAGCGCCCCGATACACCGCCATCGGGCCCGTATGCGATTCGTTACACGCGCAATTTGCCACGGTTTTCAACTCTCATGAGGCGTACGCACCTGGGATTTCGACTCGCCCACGCGTGGCCTCGTGGAGCGTTCTGCTTCGAGCGACCGGAATTGCGCGCGGCGGCACTCGGAACGGTCATGAAACTGGCCCGCGGTCTCGGGCTCCTCGTCACGCTCGGAGCGCTCAGCGGCTGCGCGGAGCTTCGCGCTCGGAGCCACGCGCGCGAAGGAAACCAGCTGTATCGCGACGGGAACTACGAAGCGGCCGTGCGAGAGTTCGAGGCCGCCGAGCGGCTCTTTCCCGACCTGCCGGTCGTTGCACTGAACAAGGGGCTCGCGTGTCGACAGCTGATGATCCCGGGTTCGAAGAGCCCCGAGAGCCAGCGCGCGGTCGATTGCGCCCTCGAAGCGTTCCGGAAACTCAAGGAGCTGCGGCCCGACGATCCGCGGGGCGACCAACTCTACGTCCAGACTTTGTTCGACGGGGATCGCTACGAAACCTTGGCCGCGATGTACGAAAAACAACATCGCGAGAACCCGAAGGAGCTCGTGCCCATCAATGGGCTCATCCAGGTCTACACGCGCTGGGATCGTCCCGACGACGCACTGCGGTGGACGATGCGGCGCGCCGAAGTTCAGCCCCAGGATGCCGAAGCTCAGTACGCCGTCGGTGTCTTCCTCTGGAACGAGCTCTTCCAGAAGGGCGGAGCCGGTGACAAGGCGACGTACGATCCGCGCCCCGAGGCGGCGAATCCCGCTCCCCCGCCGGTCTTCGGCGAGGGGGACATCGTCGGCGAGAAGCGGGTCGAGCTCGCCGATCTCGGCATCAAGTATCTCGAGAAAGCGCTGTCACTGCGGCCGACCTACCGCGAGGCCATGGTTTACATGAACCTGCTCTACAGGCAGAAATCGATCGCTTACTTCGACGAGCCGGCAAAGTGGCAGGCCGCGGTCGACGCCGCGGAAACGTGGCGGAAAAAGGCGATGGAGAGCGACCTCTCGGCGAAAGGGACGGCGCCCTAGCGCGGCACATGGCGTTCGAAGGCATCCTCACGCAGCCCGACACGAAACCGAAGCGCTGGCGTCGCGCCATGCTGTCGGTCTCCCTCGTGTTGCACGGTGCGGCCCTCCTCGCTGGTGTTGCCCATTCGCTGTGGCAGGTCGAGGAGCTGCCGATGCCCGCGGTGCAGGTTCTGCTGACCGCAGCCGTTCCGCCGCCGCCACCGCCGCCGCCTCCGAAGAAGAAGGCGAGCACGAAGCCGAAGACCAACAAGCCGGTCGAAACGAAGCGGCTCGTCCAGCCCACGGAAATCAAGAAAGAGGAGCCCGAGCCCGAAGAGCAGGCAGACGACTCGGGCTCCGACGAGGGCGTGGAAGGAGGTGTCGAAGGCGGCGTCGAAGGCGGCGTCGTGGGAAGCACTGGGCCGGCTCCGCCACCACCCAAACCCAAGAACACCGCCCCGCGGATGGTCTCGGACAAAGTGGCGCGCGCCCTCCTCCTGATCGACCCCAACGCACCGCAGTATCGAGTCAATCTCCCGCGGGCGCTCGCGCGCAGCGGGCAGGTCTACGTCGCGGGGTTGCGGGTCTGTGTCGACGCGCGGGGCTCCGTGACCGACGTGCGGGTCCTCCGCTCGGCGGGTCCGGCGCTCGACTCGCAGTTCCCGACCGTTCTCCGGCGCTGGCGCTATCGACCGATGAAGGTGGACGGACAGCCCGTGCCCTTCTGTTACCTACTCCGCTACGAGGTGTCTGCGCGCTGAGAGCGCCTCGCAGCTCACGACCACCCTTCGAGAACCAGAGAGACGGACATGGATTTTTCACTGCTCGGCCTGTGGAGTCAGATGGGCATCGTCGCCAAGGCGGTGGTGATCACGCTCATCTTGATGTCGATGTACGCAATCGGGATCTCGCTCGAGCGCTTCGTGACCTTCCGGCGCGGGCGGCAGCGTTCCCTCGAGTACATCCGCGCGTTGCAGCCGCTCATCGGGCCGCACGGGCGCATCGAGGAAGCTGCGCAGTTGAAGGTCCGCTACGCCGACGCGCCGCTCGCTCGGATCGTGGGCACGGGGCTCGACGAGTTCGTTCAGGGCCTGCGGGAGCTGGGGCCGGCCGCTCGGGACGCAGTGGAGCTCGAGCTTTTGCTGCACGGCGTCGGGCGCTCCATGGAACGCGCGAAGAAGCGTGAGATCGCCGGGCTGCAGCGCGGCTTGCCGGTCCTCGCCACGATCTCGTCCTCGGCACCGTTCGTGGGGTTGTTCGGAACGGTGTTCGGCATCATCACGGCGTTCCAGTTGATGGCCGATCCGTCCGGCGGCGGCGGCGGTGGTGGTCTCGCCACGGTTTCCGCGGGTATCGCGGAGGCGCTCCTGACGACCGCGGTGGGGCTCGGCGTCGCCATCGGCGCGGTGTGGTTCTACAACTTCTTCACGGCGAAGCTCGACGAGATGGTCGTGATCATCGACGATGCGACCGGTGAGCTGACGGATCGACTCCTGCACACGAACCGCGGCGTGCAGGCGTATCCTGCCCACGAAAACGCCGCGGCCGTGATGCCGGTGACTGCGTGAGCGGCACGGAGAAGAATCGCATCGAGCGCCTGCGGGCGCTGCGCACCCTCGTCAACGAGGAGCACGAGCGCGAGCTGCCCCAGGTGAAGTCGGACATCAACGTCACGCCCCTCGTGGACGTGGTGCTGGTGCTCCTCATCATCTTCATGGTGGTCACGCCAATGATCGCGAGCGGCGTGGCCGTGGACTTGCCGCGTACCGTGCACCACTCGCGCAAGCCGGATGACGGCAAGGACATCATCATCTCGATCACGCAAGACAAGCGCCTGTACGTCGGCGGCACGCGGATCGGAAAGGTCGAGGATCTGGGCCGCGCGGTGACCGACGAGCGCCGCAAGTACCCGGACAAGTCGATCTTTCTGAAAGCCGACGCGCGTGCGCCCTACGGGGCAGTGCGCAAGGCGATGGATGAGCTGCAGAAGGCCGACATCGAGGACATCGTGATCGGCACCGAAGAGCGCAAGCAGGAACAGTGAGTCGGGAGGCCGGACGCCATGGCAATGGATGTCGGTGGCAGCAAGGGCGGAGCGAAGAAGGACATCAACGTCAC
Organism: Pseudomonadota bacterium; assembly: GCA_003242355.1. Lineage (GTDB taxonomy): Bacteria > Myxococcota_A > Polyangia > Polyangiales > Polyangiaceae > PMG-095. The sequence continues at coordinate 545 of QGUH01000153.1, read as the reverse complement.
TCCGTTGATCGACGTCGTCCTCGTGCTGCTCATCATTTTCATGGTGCTCACGCCATCGATGTTGAAGCACCTGAGCGCGATGGTGCCGAAGAAGGCGGAGGACGCGAGCGCTGCGGCGCAGGCCGATTCCGTGATCATCGTCGAGTACACCGCCAAACGCGAGCTCACCATCAACACCGAGCCCGTCGCGCTGGATGCCCTGGCGGAGAAGCTCTCGGCGCGCCTGCGCGCACGGCGTCAAAAGATCGTGTTCTTCAAAGCCGAGGACGAGGCCCCGTATGGCGAAGTCATTCGGCTCATGGACATCGCCAAGGGAGCGGGCGCCGAAACGCTCGCCGTCGTGACGCAGTAGCGCGACCCCGACACCGCTAGAACGCCGATCGGTTTGACCGATCGACGTTCTAGCCTCGTTTCGGAGGGCGGCACGCGCCGCCCCTCCCCGCCGAGGTGAGCTCGGCGGGGGCCCCCCCCCCGGGGGGCCCCCCCCCCCCCCCCTTTTCCGCCACCTTTGCGGCGTCCTAACACTTTGTCGCCTCACCCCCTCT
>QGUH01000152.1 GCA_003242355.1 Pseudomonadota bacterium | reverse complement strand
AAAAGGTCTGGGCCGGGACGGGGCCCGCCGGGGCAAACACCCGGCAGGGCGGGCCTTCGGGGCGCCCCCCGGGGAGGCCCCCTTGCACGCTCGACAGCCCGCCCTGGGCGGCCGTTTGCCCGAGCGGCACGAGCCGCGTCGCCGCGCCCACCTGCGCTTCGCACCACGAGTAGCCGAAGGCGAGCGCCGCGGCAGCCACCGGGAGCCCGAAGGAGCACGCCCCCAGCGCGAACGCCGCAGGAAGCGTGCTGCGCGGGCTCCCACGAAGCGCGCGGGCACGCGGCTCACCCAGACTCTCGAGCAACCGATAGAGGGAGGTCGCGAGTTGCCGATCTTCCTCGCGCAGCTCCCGCGTGCCGCGTGAAGCGTACAAGAAGGCGTTCCACGCGTTTGCACCCGCCACGTCTCCGCGCTCGAGGCACTCGAACACGCGCCGAAGCACCGGCACGTCCAGCGTGAGCATCGAGCGCTCGAGAAGCCCCACGATCCAGCGCTCGGCCCCCGCCGCGTCCGCCACGGCGCCGCCCGCGACGGCCTGCTCGAGCCCTTGCGAATAGGCGAACGCCCCAATCGGCAAGGCCGCGCTCGCGAGACGCATCGCACCGAGCAGGACGGCCGGGCTTTCGATCGACAGGACGGGAGGCGAAGCGGACGCGTTCATCGCGTGCGGTTCGCCTCGACGGCGTCGCGAGGGAGGTCGTGGCCGTGGTCGTGGTGCCGATGCGCCGCCTCGTGATCGGAGTGATGGGACGCCGCTTCGTGGTCGTGGTGGTGATGCCGGTGCGCTCCCTCGCGCTCGGGATCATGGTGATGGTGGCCCGCAGCGTGGTCGTGGTCGTGCGCGTGGTCGTGGCCGTGCGCGTGGTCGTAACCGTGGTCGCGGCCATGCGCGTGGTCGTGGCCGTGCGCGTGGTCGTGGCCCGCGTAGCCGCCCGCTTCGGGCTCGAAGGGGAGGAGCGCTTCGGTCACCTCGAGGCCGAGATCACGGCAGAGCCCGTCGAGCACGTGGTCGTGCACGTAGAGCAGCCGCCCCGGCTCGACGCGGAGCCGCACGTGGCGATTACCGAGGTGGTACGCGGCTCGCGCGAGCAAGAGCCCATCGGAGGTCGTCGCGACCGAGAGGCGTTCGGGCGCTGCCACGACGCGCGCGCACGCCGTGCCGTCCGCGGACCTCAGCCGATCGCCGTCGCGGAGCGCGAGCCCACGCGGCAAGAACAACCCGACCTCGGCCCCGTCGGGGAGCGTCACGCGCAGGCGCGCACGCCGCCGCTGATCGTGATCCAGCGGAATCGACAGCGAAGGCTCGCTGGGATCGTCGAGGGAGAGGAGCTCGGTGAAGCGGAGCATCGGACGGTCGGGTTCGCTCAGAACAAGAAATACCGCTGCGCGAGCGGCAGCACGCTCGCCGGCTCGCAAGTGAGCAACGCGCCATCGGCGCGCACCACGTACGTCTCCGGGTCGACCTCGATGACGGGCAGCGCGTCGTTCAAGACGAGATCCTTCTTGCCGATGCGCCGGGTTCCGGAAACGCCCACCAGGCGTCGCTCGAGCCCGAGCTGCCTCGCCAAGTCGTGCTCGAGCGCCGCTTGCGACACGAAGGTCACCGCCGTGCTCGCCCGCGCCCGGCCGAATGCCGCGAACATCGGTCGATAGTGAACCGGCTCCGGCGTCGGAATCGACGCGTTGGCGTCGCCCATCGGCGCCGCCACGATGAAGCCGCCTTTGATCACGAGCGCCGGCTTCACCCCGAAGAACGCCGGCTTCCACAGCACGATGTCCGCCAGCTTGCCGACCTCGAGCGAGCCCACTTCGCGCGCGATCCCGTGCGTGATCGCGGGGTTGATGGTGTACTTGGCGACGTAACGCCGCGCGCGGAAGTTGTCCGAGCGGTCCGAGTCTTCGGGAAGCGGGCCGCGCTGCACCTTCATCTTGTGCGCCGTTTGCCAGGTGCGCGCCACCACCTCGCCGACGCGCCCCATCGCCTGCGAATCGCTGGACATCATGCTGAACGCGCCCATGTCGTGCAGGATGTCCTCGGCGGCGATCGTTTCGCGACGGATGCGGCTCTCGGCGAACGCGACGTCCTCGGGGATGCTCGGGTCGAGGTGGTGGCACACCATCAACATGTCGAGGTGCTCGTCCACCGTGTTCACGGTGTACGGACGCGTCGGATTCGTCGACGACGGCAAGACGTTCGGCGCGCCGCACGCCTTGATGATGTCGGGCGCGTGCCCGCCACCAGCACCCTCCGTGTGGAACGTGTGGATGGTGCGCCCCTTGAAGGCGGCGAGCGTGTCTTCGACGAAACCCGATTCGTTGAGCGTGTCCGTGTGAATCGCGACCTGGATGTCGAAGCTTTCGGCAACCGAAAGGCAATTGTCGATTGCCGCAGGAGTCGTGCCCCAGTCTTCGTGGAGCTTGAGCCCCATCGCGCCGGCCGTGATCTGCTCGATCAGCGCCTCGGGCAGGCTCGCGTTGCCCTTGCCGAACAGGCCGAAGTTGAGCGGAAAGGCCTCGAGCGCCTGGAGCATGCGACCGATGTTCCAGGGGCCCGGGGTGCACGTGGTCGCGTTCGTGCCCGCCGCAGGCCCGGTGCCGCCACCGAGCATCGTCGTGACCCCCGACATCAACGCTTCTTCGCATTGTTGAGGGCAGATGAAGTGGATGTGCGAATCGATGCCGCCCGCCGTCGCGATGCACCCCTCCCCCGCGATGATCTCGGTTCCGGGCCCGATCACGACGTCGACTCCGGGCTGCACGTCTGGATTGCCGGCCTTGCCGATACCGAGGATGCGGCCGTTCTTGATGCCGATGTCCGCCTTCACGATGCCCCAGTGATCGAGGATTACCGCGTTCGTGATCACCGTGTCCGCCGTCTCGGCCGACGTGCGTTGGCTCTGGCCCATGCCGTCGCGAATCACCTTGCCGCCGCCGAACTTCACCTCTTCGCCGAGCACGGTGTGATCGCGCTCGATTTCGATCACGAGCGCCGTATCCCCGAGCCGCAGCCGATCCCCGGTCGTGGGCCCGTACATTTCGGCGTACGTGCGCCGACTGACGACGACGCTCATCGCTGCCCTCCTTCGAGCGCGCCCATCACCGCGGCGCGGAAACCGTACACTCTGCGCTCGCCCGCGAACGCGCACAGGGTCACCGTTCGCTTCTGACCGGGCTCGAAGCGCACCGCGGTGCCCGCGGGAATGTCGAGGCGGAAGCCGCGCGCTCGTTCGCGGTCGAAGCGCAGCGCGGGATTCACTTCGTAGAAGTGGTAATGCGACCCGACCTGAATCGGACGATCGCCCGTGTTCTCGACTTCGACGGTGCGCGTTTCGCGCCCCTCGTTGAGCACCGGGTCCTTCCCGGTACCGACGAGCAGCTCCCCGGGAACGAGCTCGCGCTTCGGCGCGATCGGGTGGTGCACCGTGACGAGCTTCGTCCCGTCGGGAAAGGTCGCCTCCACCTGCACCTCCGGGATCATCTCGGCGACGCCTTCCATGACGTCGTCCGGACCGAGCAGCTCGGCGCCGAGCTTCATCAGCTCTGCGACGGACCGCCCATCACGAGCGCCCTCGAGGATCGCGGCGCTGATGTAAGCGACTGCCTCGGGATAATTGAGCTTGAGCCCTCGGGCTTTGCGCCGCTCCGCCACGAGCGCCGCGGTGAAGAGAAGCAACTTGTCCTTCTCACGCGGTGATAGGTGCATGGCAACGCACTTTCGATACGCGTGCCCGCCCCTCGTCGTCCAGCGCAAACCATATCCGGCGCACCCCGAAACAATCTCGCAACAATTCACACCTGCGCGCGCCCGATGTCGTTCGCGCTCAGCAGCTCCAAATCCGCGGCGGCACGGCGGCCCGTCCGAACACCCGGGGGCGAAGCACGCCCCAAACGCGCTCGAGCCAGCGCCGCACGGGCTCGATCATCGAGCCCAACGCCCGCACCACGACGAGGTCGTCGAGCGCCGTGGCCGCGGCGCGCACCTCGGCTTGCGGCGCAATGCCGCGCACCGCTTCCACGAGCTCGGAGAGTCCCTCGGCGCGAGCCGGTACGCAGTACAGGGCCGCGAGCACTGCCGCCCCCGCCATGCCCCACGGCGCTTCGAGCTCCGGCGCGCCGCCGCGCAGGAGCAGACGATCGACGAAGAGCGGCACTCCCTCGCGCCAAATCTCCATTTCGAGCCCGAGCTCACCGCGCAAAAAGCGAAGCTCGCTCGCCGGCCGCCCGAGCCCCACGATTTCCCATCCGAGAAACGCGCCCGTGCTCGCGAGACGAACCACGGTGCGTTGCCGGGCGCACGCGCCGTCGAACACGAGCGTCTCTGCCGGCAACCACTCGATCCCGGATTCGTCCTCGACGTCGATCCGCGTCCGCTGGACGCTCGTCGGCCCCATCGAGCGGTAGAGCTTCTGCGCCGCCGGAGTCGTGAGGAGCGCGCTCGCTCTCCGTCGCGCCCGCACCTCGAGCTCCAGGCGATCCCCGCCCACGACGCCCCCGGGTGGATGCAGGAGATAAAGGTGCGGCCACTCGGGGCCTTCCGGGTAGAACGGGCGCTGCAGCCGCAAGGGCCCCACGTGCCCACGTCGCCCCGGAACGACCTGCTGCCCGAGCCGCACGACCTCGAGCTCGAGCCGCGCGCTCCATCCGCGCCCCTCCATCGAGGGAGCGCTCGTCATCCAACGATCAGCATCCGAGGTCGCGCCGGACATGGCCAAGCATCTGCCGCCAACGCTACGCGCTCGAGGCCCAAAGCGCGAGCGGATCGTTCGCTCGAGCGACATCCGGTGAAGGCACGCCTAGAGCGACGAACGGTTGGGAACGCGCCGAAATACGCGGAAAGCAGCGTCGGAGAGAGTGCCCGCGTGGGGAGGGCCCCGCCGAGTTCACCTCGGCGGGAAGGGGCGGCGCGTGCCGCCCCTACGAAACGAGGCTAGAACGCCGCTCGGTCAAACCGATCGGCGTTCTAGGGGCTCACGTGTCCGCGCGGTGCGGAGAAGGGATGCACGGGGGCGCCGGCGACTCGAATCGAGTGCCATCCGGGCTGCGGCACGGGCACCTCGATGGAGTACGCCTCCATGTCGGAGATCACCGTGCGATACACGGTCACGGTCTGAATCGCCTGCCCGGTGCCGTCGAGCACCTCGGCCGGCTCGGGCTCGCCCATGGGCGGCGCAGGCTCGTCGATGGGGTGGCCCCAGCGCGCGCCCTGCTCGTCGACGAGGAGCACGAGCCACCGAGCGCTGATGGCAGACGCCTGGAGCACGGAGCTCGCGGTCCCGGACACCCGTCGAACGGTTTCGACGAGCCCTTGATAGGTGTAGTCGCTGAGCCACTTGTTGTTGCAGTAGCCCATCAGATCCGTCCGATCCGGAGCGACCAGCGTCTTGCCTCGGAAGTCGAAGCCCCAAACGCCAACGGCGCCGCCCGAATACGGATAGTTGCGGTCGGGGCCGTCGGGGTTCCCGCAGGGAGCGTGCAAGCGACCGTGATTGTGCGCCACCTCGTGCGCGAGCGTCTCCGCCGACACGCGATCGGAGAAGCCAATCCCCACGGCGACCCGCGCGGACGCCGAGTTCTGCCCGACCCCGGAGGGCACGTAGCCGATGCCCGTGGTGCAGCCACCGCCGCAGAACTCGCGGAGCGTCCCCGTAGGCTTCAGCAGGCCGTAGTAGTAGACGTCGCTCGCCGGCCGATCCGCCTGGCGCCTGGCACGCACGTCGTCGAGCACTCCGGGCCAGTTGATCGGGTAGCTCGTCCGCATGCCCTCGACCACCGTCATCTGCACGTCCGTGACGGGATACGTGGCGAGCAACATCGCCCGATACGGCTCGAGTGCCGTTTCCGACGTGTCCGGCCGCGACGAGTTGGCTTCGATGGGAACGAACGCGATCTTCAGGACCCCCGTGTCCACGGCGCCGAGCGCGAGCCTTCCGGTCGCCGGAAAGCGCGGGCGAAGCACGCTTCCATTCGCGGTCGCTCCGCCGCATTCGACCACTTCGACCGAGTAGAGCGAGCTCGAGAGCAGCTTGTCGCGCGGAACGTACACCTGAAATGTCGAATCGAGCTTCTCGTCGGTCGACGCGCCCGAGATCGTCGGTTTTTGATCGGAGAAAAAGGTCTCCGTCATGCCGTCGGTCTCGATGTGAACGCGCGCCGAGAGCTGCCGCGGGGTGAATCCCGACCCAGGCTTCACGAAGACGCGGAAGAGCGCTTCGCGCTTCGCCACGACGTCCGCCTTCCGTTCCTCCGCGGAAACCGCTTCGCCCCCTTGCATCAACGGGATCTTGACCGTCTGGTAAACGGCGATCTGCTCGATCTCCAGGTTCTGCGCGGGGCCCTCGCAGCCGTCGTCGAGCAAGGCGCCGCCTCCGTCGACACACATGCCGTTCTGGCAGCGCTCCGTGGGGGAACACGCTTTGTCGCACATGCCGCAGTGCTCGCGATCGTTGGACGTATCGACGCAAGTGTCGCCGCACGCCTGCCGTCCCTCTGGACAGGTGCACGTTCTCCCCTCGCACGTGCCCCCGGAAGGACAGGGGTTGTCGCAACGCCCACAGTGGTTGGCGTCGCGCGACACGTCGGCGCACACGACCCCACAGAACTCTTCTCCCTCGGGACAAGCGCAGATCCCGTTGACGCACGATTGCCCACCCCGACACGGGTTACCGCAGGTGCCACAGTGCATCCCGTTCGTCTTGACATCGACGCAGGTTCCCCCGCACTCCATCCCACCGTTCGGGCACCCGCAGACTCCGTTGTTACACTCCCGTCCTTCGGGGCAGGTGAGGCCGCACGCTCCGCAATGGCGCTCGTCCACCTTCAGGTCCACACATTCGGGGCCGCACGCGGTCAGCCCTGGCGCGCACGTGCTGCCGGAGGCGCCGACACCACCCCCGCCCCCGCTGCCGCCCATCCCCGCGGGAAGCTGTCCCGAGCCCCCGCTCGAAACGAAACCCGCCACGCCTCCGGAGGGCACGGCGCTCGTGCCTTGGCCGGGCGGAGGCCCTTCGCTCTGCGAGCTCGCGCTGCTCCCGCCGCTCGCGCCGACGTCCACCTCGATGCTTCCCGTGCACGCAGCGAACAGGAACGGAACGAGCGCGAGCATCACGGAGGAGCGCGCGGACGCAACGCATCGCGAGGTGGCAACTTTCGTCATGTTCGAGGCCTTTCTAGAGCGACAAACGGTTGGGAACGCGCCGAAGTATGCGGAAAACGGCGTCGGACGGAGTGCCCGCGTGGGGAAGGGCCGATCGGTGTTCCGGGGCCACGGTCGAGCCACCGAGCGCCGCGCCGGCACGGCGCTCTCGAGGGGGAAAGATCACGAGCGGAGCGCTCGCGCCCGACGGCCGTTTGCGAGACGGCCCCGACGCGACGCACGCGAAGCACACGGTGCACGCCATCCTGAGCGGGGAAAAGGCTGCCACGCCGTACAATGTCCCAGAGATTAGCAGG
>QGUH01001115.1 GCA_003242355.1 Pseudomonadota bacterium | reverse complement strand
GCATAGCCGGGCGAGGTCGTTGCGCAATCCGCGATGTTCTCGATACCCTGTTGGCCTATCCGCAACGTGTTCGTCGCGGCGCACCGTGTCGATGGATTACGACGCTCTCCGACTCTTCGTTCACTTGGCCCGAACGTTGCACTTCACCCGGACGAGCCGTGAGTGCCACATCAGCCTTTCGGCGCTGTCCCGCACGATTCAGCGGCTGGAGGCCGAGCTCGGGCGACCGCTGTTCGCGCGGGATCGACGCAGCGTCGCGCTCACGCCGGAAGGCGAGCTGTTCTACGAGCACGCCGTCGAAACCCTGGAGCGCTTTCGAACGCTCAAGGAGCGCGTCGCGACCGGCGCCCCGGCGCTCGCCGGAACGCTGCGCATTTTTGCTTCCGTGACCGCGGTGCAGAGCTTTCTGCCGCGCGTCTTGCGCTCGTTTCGGCGCGCCTACCCGAACGTGCAAATCGAGCTCGAGACGGGATACGCGGCGAACGCGCTCGCCATGCTCGATCGCGGCGGCGTCGACGTCACGGTGGCGGCGGTTCCGGAGCGCGTTCCGGCCGGGCTCCTCTCGCGCGTGGTCGTGGTCACGCCGCTCGTGTTCGTCGCGCCGTCGGCGGACTCGGACGCGGCCGCGCTCGTCGCGCTCCGGCCCGTTCCCTGGGAGCGCGTGCCCATCATCTTGCCTGCCGCGGGCCTCGTGCGCACGGCCGCCGATCGCTGGTTCAAGCGACGCAAAGTAGCGCCGCAGCTCTACGGCGAGGTGATGGGGCACGAGGCTTTGCTGTCGCTCGTGAGCTTGGGATGCGGCGTTGGCGTCGTGCCGCGGCTCGTCGCCGACCGAAGCCCGCTGCGCGCGGAGCTCCGCGTGATCGACGTGGAGCCCGGCCTGGGCGATCTGCGCGTCGGGATCTGCATCGAACGCCGAGCGCTCAAAAAGCCAATCGTCCGAGCGTTTTGGGACAGCATCGATCGCTCGTGAACGCCTCCGCGAACGGCACACGCGAAAGCCCGGCACGGCAGAAAAGGCGCTCGTGAAGCGTTGCGCGACGATCTGGTGCGAACGGAAGGAGTGTTTGCGGGAGCGCGAACGGCTGCGGGAGCGCGAACGGCGGCTCGCGCGGGGTCCCCACGAACTGAAACGGGTGTTTGCGGGAGCGCGATCGGCCGGCGCCCCGCGCGAGAAGCCCACGGACTGAAACGGGTGTTTGCGGGAGCACGATCGGCCGGCGCCTCGCGCGCAAGAAGCCCGCACGCCCGAAACGGGTGTTTGCGGGTGGTGCAAAAAAAGCCGGGCCTATTTGAACAGGTGCTTGCGGTAATGGGCGAGCTCCGCGATCGATTGGCGGATGTCGAACAGCGCGTCGTGCTCGAAGGTGGTGGGCTTCGGGTAGACGGCCGTTTCCCCGTGCCAGAGCCGGGCGAGCACCTTGAGCGACGACACATCGACGCAGCGATAGCTCAGGTACCCGGCGAGCCCCGGCATCCAGCGGTCGACGAAGCGTTTGTCTTGACCGATGCTGTTGCCGCACAGCATGGCAGGATAGGTGCACCAGCCCGAAACGCGCTCGAGGAGCAGCTTTTCCACCCGGGCGACGTCGTGCATCGAGGCGGCGACTCGGGCGAGCAGTCCCGTTTTTTCGTGCATTGCCCGGACGAAGGGCGTCATCGTCGCGAGTGCTTCCGGCGGTTGCCAGACGTCGCAGCAGAACTCCTCGAGCGGCTCGAGCTCGGCGTTCGTGATGATCAGCGCCGCTTGCAGGATCACGTCGCGTTCGGGGTCGAGTCCCGTCATTTCGAGATCGAGCCACGCGAGATTCGTGGGGCTCTGCTTGCGTTGGAGAGGACCTGTGCCCGTGCTCGCTGCCATGCACGTTTTCTACGCCGGCTCGAGGGCAAGCGGCGCAGAAATCATGCGTCGGGCTCGTCGTCGGACGCCCGCTCTCCCGCACGAGGTAGTACGATCTTCGGGTCTCGGTCACGGCGCCGATACACGCCGAGCGACGCGTTGCTCGCGCTCGTGAGAGGCTACGTG
>QGUH01001114.1 GCA_003242355.1 Pseudomonadota bacterium | reverse complement strand
AATCCTCGCGGCACCGATGGCGCTCCTAGTTCCGACGGCGCTCTCCATCGTGGGCTGGGCAGCGGAGGCCGTGGCGTTGCACACCATCCTCGGCGGCTTCGGGGAAGACGTGTCCTTGGGACGCGCGGTCTTCTTCTTCTCGACGGCCACGCTCGCCGGAGCGCTCGTGCCCGTTCCGGGCGGGCTCGGCGTCGTCGAGGGCATGCTCCGCGAGCAGCTCGTCCATCTGAGCGCCGTTGCGGAGGGAGCGGCGACGGCGTCGATGATCCTGATCCGGTTCGCAACGCTCTGGTGGGCCGTGCTGCTCGGGTTCGCGGCGCTCTGGGTGCTCCACCGGCGCTTCCCGGGCAAGCTCGGCGATCTCGTCTCCGCAGCGCCGGCTTCGGAATAGCGCGGTCAGCGCTGCGCGCGCAGAAGCCCGAGCGCCGCAGAAAAGTCCTCGGGCAGCGGAGACTCGAACCGGAGATGGGCCCCCGTGCGCGGGTGCTCGAACCCGAGCACGGCAGCGTGGAGCGCTTGCCGGCCGATCCGCGCCGCCGCTTCCGTAAGTACTTCGGGAACGGGGGAGCGCCGGTAGAGCGGCTCGCCGAGCAACGGCGTGTTGCACTGCTCGAAGAGGTGCACGCGGATCTGGTGCGTCCGGCCCGTCTCGAGCCGGCACTCGACCAATGCTGCGGCCCCTCCGGCGAGCCGCTCGAGGATCGCCACGTGCGTGATTGCCGGCTTGCCCTCGCGGACGCGCGACGTGAAGCGCAGACGCGAGCGCGGATGGCGCCCGTACGCCGTGCGGATCGTCGTCTCGTTCGGCACGCCGATGGTGATGGCGCGATAGCGTCGCTCGACGGTGTGCGCCTGGAGCTGTGCCTTGAGGCCCTCGCGCGCCGCCTCGTTCTTCGCGACGACCAAGAGCCCGCTCGTGTCCTTGTCGATCCGATGCACGATGCCCGGCCGAAGAGCGCCGGTTTCGTCGCGCGGGTCGATCGATGCCCGGAACGAGGAGCGGGCGAGCAGACCGTTCACCAGCGTGCCGTCCGGGTTGCCGCGCGCGGGGTGGACGACGAGCCCGGCGGGCTTGTCGACGACGATCAGGTCGTCGTCCTCGTAAACCACACCGAATTCGACGCTGGAATCGGGTGCTGCCGCGCTCGGCAGCGGCGGCCCGGGCTCGACCTCGAGCACGTGCCCGGGCCCGACCTCGTCACGCGGGCGACAGAGCCTCCCGTCGATCCGCACGCGCGCTTCGCGAATCCAGCGCTGGATCGTGGAGCGCGACGTGCCCGTGCAGAGGCGAGCCAGCACCTTGTCGACGCGATCGGAAGCGACGTCGGTGCCCAGCTCGAAGCGGAGCGTCACCAGATACGGCTCTTCACGTGGCCCTTCGACTTCACCAGGATGTCGACGAGAGCCCGGTCGTAGAAGTTGCGGGGATAGAGGTCGGGCGAGACACGACTCTTGTAAAGCGCCCTCCCCTCTTCGATCTCCTCGGCAAGCTCTTCGAACAAGCTGTCGCTCTCGATGCCGCGGACGATCTTCTCCTCGTTGTAGAGGGAAAGGTCGCTCGCGATGGCGCGAGCCAGGCGGCGGGCGGCTTCCTCGGTTTCGATGAGCGGCATGGGCTCAGTATGTACCGCGGCGGTTTCCGCCGTCAAAGCGCACGTTCGCCCGTTACTCGGGGAGCGACGGCTGCCGCAGCGAGCGCAACGAGCACCGGCACGCACACGAGCCCGTACCGGCCCGCGCCGAAGAACACCGCGTGTGTCGAAAGCGTCGTGCCGACCACTGCCGCGGCGAGCGCGGCATCCGGCCGCTGCGGCAAGGTGCGCCCGAGCAGCAGGGCTTGGATGACCAGAAGGACGTGCGCGAGCCATGCGAGGCGAACGAACAACAGGGGAATGGCCAGCGCGGCGACCACACGCCGCGCGCGCCCCCGAGGTCCTGCGGCCCGAGCGAGCGGGACCAGGCCCCCGGGCCCCCCAGGCCCCTGGACCCGGGCCTCGGGGACCCCGAGCCCAACTTGGCCCAAACC
>QGUH01000151.1 GCA_003242355.1 Pseudomonadota bacterium | reverse complement strand
TCAGATGATCAACGCGCTCCTGCAAGGGGGAGCGTTGACGCGGCAGTACCTGTCGCGCTTCGGGATGGAGGTCATCCAGCCCATCACGGTGCGTTTCATCCGAATGTCCGAGCAGCTCCTGCGCAGTCTGGATTACCCGAGCAAGCTCTCGCGCGAGCCGAGGCACATCGAGAGATTGCTCGCGGACGGCGCGGCTCAGGCCAACGCGTTCCTCGACTCCGTGCGACGGACCAAGGAGCAGCAGCCGCTCGGCTTCGTCGCTCCCCTCGACGTGCACTGACGGCGTCGCAGCGAGGCATCGTGGACCTCATCGAACGGTTTTGGCGAGAGCTCGCGGCGCGCCCCGGCGGTCCGTTGGCATTCCGCTTCTATCTGCAACCTCTGGTCGCGGTGCTCTTCGCCCTGCGGGATGGGCTGCGGGATGCGCGGAACCGGCGCCCCGCGTACTTCTGGGCGCTCGTCCTCGGACACGGCAACCGCCGTGAGCTCGCGCGCACCGGCTACCGGAGCGTTTCGCGGGTGTTCTTCTTCGCCGCCGCAATCGACGTCGTTTACCAAATCATCGTGCTCCGCGGGCTCCGTCCCGTCGAAACGCTGGTCGTCGCGACGCTGCTCGCGCTCGTTCCGTACGTCCTGTTGCGCGGACCGGTGAACCGACTCGCGCGGCACACGCGCTGGATGCGCGAAAGTCACGGGCCGGCAACGTGAGCGAACTCGGCGTGCACCGCGGGCTCTGGTTCGCCCTCGAGCTCGATGGTCGCGGCGGAGCCCGCGCCATCGACGGCGACGCGCTCGTGCAGGCCCAGCCCACTTGGATTCATCTCGACCCGCGCGCTCCGGAAACCATCGGCTGGCTCCGCGAGCACGCGGGGCTCTCCGACACCGAGCTCGAGCGCCTGCTCGCGGACGACCGGCGAACGCGTCTCGAACCGTTTCGCGAGGACTGTTTCGTCCTGGCGCTCCGCGGCCTCGCGCCGGAGGTCGATGGCGATCCCCGCGAGCTGCCGTTGGCGCGGTTCTGGATCCAGCCCGGGCGCCTGATCTCGTTCGCCGTTCGCGAGCTGCCGGGCGTCACCGAGCTCCGGAGGCGGTACCGAGAGGGCCGCGGCTCCCCGGACATTTCCGGAATCCTGGCGTGGATGGCGGCACGGCTCGGCAACTCGTTCGAGGAGCACGCGCTCGCGCTCGAAGACGAGGTGACCGAGCTCGAGTACCTCGCCGAAGGCGAGCGCGAATCGCCCTCCGAGAAAGTCCGAGCCGCAACCACGCACATCACGCGCCTTCGACGCCACGCTTCCCCGTTCGGAGCGCTCGTGTCGCGCGCGCTCGCGTGGATCGACGCCTGGCCCTTCGCCCCGCACGCGGAAGAGTGGCAGCGTATCCACGACCAGGCCCAGAGCACCAGCGCCTTGCTCGAGAACCTCCATGACCGCGCGCGCAGCCTGCACGATTACCTGGACGCGCGGCTGTCGGCGCGGATGAACGCGGTTCTGTACGTGCTCACGCTCCTCTCGACCATCCTGCTCCCGCTGACGTTCGTGACCGGACTGCTCGGGATGAACGTCGGAATCACGGGAGGGAGCTATGCATTCTTGGAGAGTCGATTCGCGTTCGTCGGTGTCTCGGCCGTGCTCGTCGTGCTCGGCTGCCTCCTCTATCTCGTCATCCGCAAACAACGCCTCCTCGAGAATGCCGATCGGTGGCTCAATCGGCCTTCTAGAAACGAAGCAGGACCTGCACCGGGATCGGCACGCCGGTCTGGCCGGCGGAGTAGACATACGGCACGCTTCCGTACGGAGAATCCTTGATGCCGATGACCTCGGCATTGAGCCAGACCCAGCGCGTGCCGAACGGGTGCCAGTGGAAGCCGACCGAGCCCTCGAGCGACGGCAGCACGAACGCCGCCACGCCGGCTCGCCATCGGGTCATGCTCACCACTCGAGGAGCGCCGCTCCCCAGGAGAGCCCGCCGCCGAAGCCACACAGAAGGACGCGCGCTCCGGGTTGGAGTCGACCGTTCTGCCAGGCCTCGTGCAGAGTGAAAGGAATGCTCGCGGCCGCCGTGTTGCCGTATCGCTCGACGGTCGTGATGGTGCGGTCCATCGGCAGCCCGAGGTCGGCCATCAACGCCTCGATCATGCGCAGGTTGCTCTGGTGAAGGATGAGCAGCTCGAGATCGGCGGGCGAAAGCCCATGCTCGGCGAGCAGCGCCCGAATGGCGCGCGGGACCGTGTCCATCACGAAGTCCCAAACCTTCGGGCCGTCCATCGTGAACGTGTTCAGGCGCTTTTCGAGGACGTCGGGTGTGACGGGAATGCGCGTGCCGCCGGCGGGAACCTCGATGGTGTGGCGCCCTCGACCGTCGCTGCCCAGAAGAAAGCGCATGGGCGGCTTCGGCGCATCGGTCTGTGACAGCAACACGGCTCCCGCGGCGTCGCCGAAGAAGATGCACGTGCGCCGATCGGCCCAGTTGACGATCTTGGAGAACGCGTCCGCGCCGATGACGAGCACGTGCCGGTACTGCTCGGGAGCCGCGAGCATCATGCCGTGCGCGGCGCTCAGCGCGAAAACGAACCCGGCGCACACCGAGTTGACGTCGAACGCGGGACACTGGCGCGCGGAGATCCCGAGCTTTTCCTGCACGATGCACGCGACGGCCGGTTGGGACTGGTCGGGTGTCGCGCACGCGACGACGATCAGGTCCACGGCCGCCTCGTCGACGCCGGCGTTGCGCAAACAGGAGAGCGCCGCCGCGCGCGCCATGTCGCTCGGAACCTCGTCGGGAGCCGCGATGCGCCGCTCGACGATGCCGGTATGGCCGACGATCCACTCGTGCGACGTGTCGATCCGGCGAGCCAGATCGTGGTTCGTGACGACGTTGCTGGGAGCGTAGGCCCCGACGCCCGTGATTCGAATGCTCATGCGAAGCGTTGCCTAGCTCGGGAGGGGTCCCCCGGTTCGTAGAGAGGAGGAAGGCTCGTGTCTCGGCTCGTCGAGCGTTCGGCGAGCCAGCTCGTGGCTGCTGGCCAGAGAGCCGCGTGCGCCTTGCCGCCCACGACCAACCCGACGTGTCCGGCATCCACCGTCAGCGAGCGCACGTCTCGCGAGCCGAGGCGAGGGCGAATGCCCTCCGTGGAGGGCGGCGGCACCAAGTGGTCGTTCGTCGCCGTGAGCAGCAACACGGGGCACGCGATGCGCCCGAGATCCACCCGTTGCTCGCCCAGATGGAACTCGCCCCGAACCAGCTCGTTCGCCTGGTACAGCTTCTTCACGAACTCGCGAAACGTCTCGCCGGCGACGGGAATGTTGTCGTTGATCCACCGTTCCATGGCGAAGAAGCTCGCGAGAAACCGAGGCTCGTCGAGGTTCTCGAGAAAGGCGAGGTTCTTCTCCACGACGTTCTGGACCGGCTTCGTGCCCAGGAAACAGGCCTGGAGAAACCAGGCCGGGCAGTTGCCGTGAGCATCGACGAACGCGTCGACGTCGAAGTGCTCCCGATCCGCCCATACGTTGAGCAGCGATTCTCGGCCGCCGAAGTCGATGGGGGTGGCGAGCAGCGTGAGCGTTTCGACCGCGTGTGGGTGCAGCGCCGTGAACAGCGTCGCCAGCGTCCCGCCCATGCAATAGCCGAGCAGGTGCAGCTTCTCGACGCCGTGCTGCTCGACGACGAAGTCGACGACGCTTCGGAGAAAATCGCACACGTACCGTTCGAGCGTCAGCGTACGATCCGTCGCGGAGGGAACCCCCCAGTCGATCAGGTAGACGTCGAAGCCGCGCTCCAGGTAGCGCTCGACCACGCTCTTGCCCGGCTGAAGGTCCAAAATGTACGGTCGATTGATCAGCGCGTAACAGAAGAGCAGGGGTTCCTCGTACGGCGCTGGCGTTTCTCTGCGATAGCGCAACAGGCGCATCGTGTGTTTCTGAAACACGACGTCGTGCGGCGTCGTCCCGACGCGTGTCGCGAGCGCCAAATTCGCGACGCGCGGCAGGTTCAGAATGGCGCGAAGCGCCCGTCGTTGCGCGGTGAACAATCCGGCGGCCTGCGCTGGCACCATCTCGAGTTGCCCGTGGTGTGCGTCCTCGGCGTCGCGGAACCCGGCCTCACATGGCCATCCCTCCGTTGACGTCCAGCACGTGGCCCGTCACGAATCCGGCAGCGGGAGAAGCGAGATAGAGGACGCTCGCCGCAATTTCCATGGGATCACCCAGGCGCCCCACGGGTGTGGCGTCGAGCACACGCTGCAGCGCCTTCTCCGGCACGCCATCGAGCATTCGCGTCTTCACGAAGCCCGGCGCGATCGCGTTCACCGTGACGCCCTTTCTGGCGTACTCCCGAGCGAGCGCCTTGGTCATCCCGATGAGCCCGGCCTTCGCCGCGGCGTAGTTGACCTGGCCGAAGTTGCCGATTCTGCCGACGATGCTGGAGATGTTGATGACGCGTCCCCAGCCGCGGGCCGCCATGCCCTCGATGAACCGTTTCGTGACGTCGAACACGCTGCTCAGGTTCGTGTCGATGACTTCGTCCCAGTCCTTGCGGCTCATCTTGCGGAACGAGGCATCCCGAGTGATTCCGGCGTTGTTGACCAGAATGTCGATCCCGTCGAAGTCGTGGGCAACGCGCTCGCACATGCGTTCGACGTCGGAAGGGACGGAAACGTCGCAGGAGTAAGCCTCCGCGCGCCGGCCCATCTCCTTGATCTCCGCGCAGACACGGGCCGCGAACTCCGCACCGAAGGGGCTCGAGCCGACGGCGACCTCGGCGCCCGCTGCCGCCAAGGTCACGGCGCACGCCCGGCCGATGCCTCGCGAAGCGCCGGTCACGAGGGCCTTCTTGCCGACCAGACTGAAGCTCGGAACGACGACTTCGACATAGGGAGAAACCGCAACTGCCATGGAGAAAAACCTACCTTTCGGAGAATGAAGGGGACGCCTCGAGCGTCGCGCGCCCGGGCCCGTTCGCCCGTGCGTCGCCCCGCGAGGGCGAGCTCGCATCGGCACGAGAAGGCTCCGATACCGGACTCCGTCCGTTCACCCGCGCGTCGCCTCGCGAGGGCGAGCTCGCGTCGACAGGGGAAGGCCCGGGCGCCGAACTCCGTTCGTTCGCCCGGGTGTCGGCTCGCGAGCGCGAACGCGCACCGCGGTTCCACGGGGCCAGAAAAGCGGCCGCGTGCATCGATGCCGTCATGCTCGCGAGCCCGTAGCGCATCCATCTCAAGAACAGGGGCGAGCGCAGGAACGCGTCGGTGAGCTGACTCAGCTCCGCGAACCAGCGCGCGCGAAGTCGCTTTAGGTCCCGATCCATGGCACTGGCCCGTGGCTCCGCGGGTGCGTCCCAGAGCGCGAGCCATCTTCGGAGGGCCAGTAGCCATGAATCCATTCGCAACGCCTCGCTGATTCGAACGACGAATCCGCGTCGGAAAACACTCGCCCGTCGGAACTCAGGCAGCCTTGGCCTTCTGAGCTTCGGCGAAAGACTCCTCGAGCCACTTCTGGAAGTCGCGGAACTGGCTTTCGAGCTGCTCCTTGTACGTTTCCGCGAGCTTGCGCCAGAGGTCCTCGAGCACGCGCCGATACTCGTCCGCGGATCGGGCCTCCGAGAAGCGGAGCGTCTGTTCCATGAGCTCGATCCCGGAACGGTACGTACCGTCGAGCGCCTCGCGGTGCTTGTTGAGCACGTCGATCATCAGCTCGCTCCACCGCTTCTGCGCCTTCGGTCCCCACTCCGCCGGAACACCGAACGCGCCCGCGAAGGACGGAAACCAGTTCTGGGTCAAATTCTTGAACGCTTCCTGCTGCATCTTCAGCATCGATTCGGAAGCCCTGCGAAAAGTGTCGAATATCTGGTCGAGCATCTCTCCTCGTTTCTTCGATTTCGTTTCGAGCGGGGGACGAGCGTGGGCGCCCTCGCCCTCGGATTCCGTGCGATGGCGCGCAATCGTTTCGGTCGCCGAAAACGGAGCGGGACCTTCCGCAGCGCTCGGCGTCTCTGAAAGGGGTCGATTCATGATGGGTCCGCGAGGAGCCGCATGGTGCGGCGGGTCGCAGCCGAAAGCAGGACGTGTGCCGATACTCTGGGTCCCGCGCACACCTCGTGTTCTCGCGTCTCCGCATCGAGGCGCTCGTCCCACGGGGCAGTTCGTGACGCTGCGTTTGGCCTCGCCGAGTCGGCATCGCACACCGATTCTCCGCGGCGTGTTTTCTCGTCCGGCACGACTCGACTCATTCATCGCGGTTCGGTTCCTCGGAGCAGCGAGCGACCGGGAATACGCCGCACCATGGGGAAGAGGCGCCAACGGAGCGCCCAAACGGAGGGAGTCGAGCTCGCTCGGCACGATGCACGTCGCGAGACGACGCTCCGGTGGCAATACACCGCACCATGCCGAAAACGGCGCGCACGGAGCGCCCGAACGGAGGAGTCGAGCTCACTCGGCACGATGCACGTCGCAAGACGACGCTCCCGTGGCAATACACCGCACCATGCGGAAGACGGCGCTCGTGCGGAATTCACGCGTGGCGATGGGACGATTTCACCGGTGGAGTCTCCCCCCGGATGAGCAACCCGACACGAAAGCGTCTACGGCACTACTCCGCACACGCATGCGCCAGAACGACGGCCCTTCGACGTGACCGAGCCCTCGGAACGTGGGTATAAGCGAGAGAAGAGGGAGACATCGAGCATGCACGCGATCCTGATCACGGGCGCAGCGAGCGGCATCGGCGCCGGCATCGCAACCGAGCTCGCGCGGATGGGAAGTCACGTGATCGTGACCGATCGGAAGCTGGAGGACGTCGAACCCGTTGCCTCGACGATTCGCGAAAGTGGCGGCTCCGTAGAAGCCGTCGCCCTCGACGTGACGTCGGAGGAAAGCGTGACCGAAGCGCTGGGACGGCTCTCACGCCCGGTGGACGTGCTCGTGAACAACGCGGGGCTCCAGCTGGTCGCGCCGCTCGAGGAATTCCCGATGCCGAGCTGGGAGTTGCTGGTCCAGGTGATGCTGATTGGCGTCGCGCGGGTAACTCGAGCCGTGCTGCCCGGCATGCGGACACGCGGCTTCGGGCGCATCGTGAACATGGGCAGCATTCATTCGCTGGTCGCAAGCCCCTACAAGAGCGCGTACGTGGCGGCAAAGCACGGGCTCGTGGGCTTCTCCAAGACGATCGCGCTGGAGGCGGCCGGCGTCGACGTCACGATCAACACCATCTGCCCGAGCTACGTGAAAACCGCTCTCGTCGACAAGCAGATAGCCGACCAAGCCCGCGTGCGGGGCATCCCGGAGGAGCAAGTCGTGACCGAAGTCATGCTCAAGCCGATGCCCAAAGGGGTCTTCATCGGGTACGACGAGCTCGCCGGCATCACCGCCTTCCCCGTCTACCCCGCCGCGCGCAACATCACCGGACAGGCCATCGCCGTCGACGGCGGTTGGCCCGGCCAGGAAGCGCCATAACCCCTTTC
>QGUH01001113.1 GCA_003242355.1 Pseudomonadota bacterium | reverse complement strand
GTTCAAGCCGGGTGACACGGTGGTCGTCGATCGATCGGCGAGCGGCGAGCTCGTGTTCTCGAGTCGAGGCGCGGAAGCCGAGCGCGCTGCAGAGTGACGGCGAAGGAGCGGGGCGATGCGTGCTGTTGACGCGTCGCCCCACTGCCGTTCGCGGGCGTTGGCTCGGCGGTTGCTCCGAATCGGAGCATGTCGATCATCGCGTTCATCATCGTGGGCATCATCGCTGGCTACATCGCTCGCGCTCTGATGCCGGGGCGGCAATCCATGGGATTCATCGCGACCGCGCTGCTCGGAATCGCCGGCTCCTTCGTCGGCGGTTTTCTCGCGAGCCTGATCGGCGGCGGGCGTGTGCTCGACCTGAACACGGCGGGGATCATCGGCAGCATCATCGGCGCCTTGGTCGTGCTCGCCATTCTGGGTCTCGTGGCGAAACGCCGCCCGCGTGCGACCGTGTGACGGCGCGGCTCGCCTTTGGTCGGGCGAGCTCGGCGGTCGTCAGCCGAGCTCGGTGACCACGGCGCGTGCGAGGTTCTCTTCGGTTTGGGTGAGGGCGTGCTCGAGGGGCATCCCCGGCGGAGTGATGGCCACGGCGCGCCCCGAGTCGAACCCGAAGTCGGCGCTCGTATCCACGCTCCCGGCGAGCACGAGCCAGTGGCGACCCGCGCGGGCCGCACGACGGACGAGCTCACCCGGTCCCTTTCCGGAAAGGCTTCCACCGTCGAAGCGGCCCTCGCCGGTGATCAGCAGATCGGCCGCTTCGAGCCGCTCGTCGAGTCCGGTCCACGCCGCCACGAGCTCGAAGCCGTTCACGAGGCGCGCCTGGGTTCCGACGAGCAGGCCGAAGCCGAGCCCGCCGGCAGCGCCGGTTCCGGGCGCGTAGGCGAGGCTCGGATCGACGCCCATGTGGCGACAGAGCAGTGCCGCGAGCCGCTCCGACTCGGCTTCGTGATCGAGGAGCGCGGCGCCGACGAGGCCCTTTTGTCGACCGAACGTGGCGGCTGCGCCGTTCGGGCCGAGCAGAGGATTCGAGACGTCGTGAGCCACGACGATGGGTGGCAAAGACTCCGGCTTCCTGCCGTCGATGTGCGTGATGCGTCGAAAGCGCGCCGGCACGGGGGGAGCGATTTCACGCCCCATGTCGTCCCGGAAGGCGAAGCCGAGCGCGGAGAGCGCGCCCAGTCCGAGGTCGCTCGTCGCGCTGCCTCCGATTCCGAGCACGATGAGATCCGCGCCCAGCCAGCCCGCGGCTCGCAAAAGCTCTCCCGTGCCGTAGGTGCTCGTCCAGAGCGCGTCGCGAGCGTCGGGGGACAGGAGCGCGAGGCCGTTCACCTCTGCCATTTCGAGGACGGCGACGTGCTCTCCGAGGCGAGCGTGGCGCGCGAGCAGAGCCCGGGCGCGTGCAGACAGGTGCGCCGCGGAGACCCAGCCGATCGATCCGAAGCGCGGCTCGAGGGGGGGACCCTTGGCGGGAACCTCGATGCGGGAGCCTCGAGAGGCCTCCGTGAGCAACCGGCGAAAGCCATCCCCTCCGTCGGTCAGAGGAAAACTGTCGACGTGCCAATCGGGGTGCCTGCGGCGAAGCTCCCGTTCGACCACGGCGCAGGCGCGCTCTGCCGAGAGCGCGTCCTTGAACTTGTCGAACGCGACGAGGACCCTCATCCCCCAAGTGTGACGCCGGAAGACGCGCTCGCGTCCTCCTCGGTGCGTTTCGTCGTGCATCCCGAAGGGCAAAGGCCGATTACAATGCCGCAATGACGTCCGACGAGGAGCTCCGAGCCCGGGTGTGGCGCTGTTTGCGGCACGAGACGTGGCTGTTCGGCAGCGGTTCGGAGACGAGCCGCGTGTTCGAGCTGCCGGGGCTCCTCGCCTCGGTCAATCCTGCCGCGCCCGATCGGTCGATTTTCAACTGGGTCGTCCCGGAGTCGAGCCGCGCCGTGCTGGATGCATACGACGTGCTGGCAGAAACGTATGCCGTTTCCTTTTAACACATCTGACGCGCCCGAACAGAAGAGAAGGTAAAGCTCTGGTGGG
>QGUH01001112.1 GCA_003242355.1 Pseudomonadota bacterium | reverse complement strand
GATCCGCATGGCGCCTGGGCACCCTTCGACGAAGAGTGGTCGCTCTACGCCGACGAGCCGGGGCTCGACGGCGGGCCGCGCTTGTGGGGACGCGTCACGCGCACGGCCGTCGGCGTCCGCGTGATCGAAGACCCCACGCCTCCGCTCGAGGTGGGCGACTTGGTGCTCGCCGTCGACGGTACGTTCACGGCTGGAATGCCGCTCGAGCAGGCCGAGCAGCTCGCGCGCGTGGAACCGGCGGATGGACGAACCCGCCGCGCGCTCGTGCTGCGCGCCGGGGAGATGCAGCCGCGCGAAGTCGTCGTGGACCTGGGTTTCGAGGAGGAAGCCGAGGTGTTCGAGCCCTCGCTCGACAGCGAGCGCATCCGCTACGGCGACGGATCGGTCGTCGTCGTTCGCCTCTCGTACGTGGCCGACGGCATGGAGGGCGCGCTCGCCGAGCTGCTCGCCGAAGCCCGAAGAGAGAACACCCACGGAGTGCTGCTCGACCTGCGCGGCAACGGTGGCGGCTCGACGCGCGCCGCGCTCGGCATCACGGGGCTCTTCCTTCCCGGAGCACGGCTGTTTCCGCTCTCGGCGCGCGGCCGGCTCGTCGACGTGATGCGCGCCGACGTCCCCACGCCCGACCGCGTCTGGACGGGCCCGGTGGCGGCGCTCGTGGACGGCTACACGGCGAGCGCTGCCGAGATGATCGCGGGCGCGTTCGTGGCTTACGGACGGGGCCCGGTCGTCGGTAGTCGAACCTTCGGCAAGGGGTGCATTCAAGAGTACGCCGACGATCACACGGGCCGCGGCGTGCTCCGCATCACGAGCCTTCTCTTTGCGCTCCCCGATGGCTCTCCCGTTCAGGGCGTGGGCATTTCGCCGACGGTGCTCTTGCCGCTCCCGATGCCTCGAGAGCGCGAGGCCACCGTCCCGGGTGCGCTGCCGAGCTATCGCGGGCCCGACGTGCGCGTGGCCGAGCTCGAGAACGCGCCGGCGTGGCCCGCGCACGGCGGCACGATCGGCCCGTGCGCGGAGCCGCTGCTCTGCGCCGCGCTGCGCCGCCTCGGGACGCCGGTCGCTCCGCTGCGCGCGGCGCGCGGACGACGCGTCAACTCGCGGTCGGCGGCTGGCTCTGTCGCCGCTCGCCCCTGAGGCACAACCGACGGACGACCTGCAAGAGCTCGGCGCGGTTCCAGGGCTTGGCCAGCACCTCGTCGGCGATGTCGTCGCCCACGGCGGACCCGGGATCTCCCGTCATCACGAGTCGACGCGCGAGCGGCGCGAGCGCTGCGAGCGCCGCCAGCGGATCGTCGATCGGGTCCGGCAGGTGCGCATCGGCAATCACGACGTGGACCTTGTTCGCCCTGAGGTGCGCCGACGCTTGCTCGACCGTCGCGGCCGTCGCGACGTCGAAGCCTTCACGGCGCAGATCGGAAGCGAGCGCGCGGCGCACGGCCGGATCGTCCTCGATCACGAGCAAGCGATAGCTGCTCGGACGAAACCGCGGGAGCCGGAGCACGGCGCGCGCCCCGCCACCCGGACGCGGCTCGAGCTGCACGTCGCCCCCGTGGTCGCGCGCGATCTGCCGCGTGATGGTGAGACCGAGCCCCGTGCCCTGACCAAAGGGCTTCGTGGTCGTGAACGGCTCGAAGAGCCGCTCGGCGACCTCGGGTGTGATGCCGGGCCCGTCGTCGTCGACCTCGAAGCGCACTTCGTCTTCGTTCGCCTCCACGTGCAGCCAGACGTGCCCACCGCCGGATGCCGCCGCGTCCACCGCATTCGACAAGAGATTCAGGATCGCTTGCGCCAAACGCGGCGGGTCGTGCGGCGCGTCGATGCCCTTCGCGCTGTCCACGCGCACCTGAACCGATCGATCTTTCGCGCGCGGCCGCACCATCCGGAGCGCGATGTCGAGCGCCGTGCTCACTGGAGCGTCGGCCATGTGCGGCCGCTCGCGCCGCGCGAAGCCGCAGATGTGCCGCACGAAGCTGCCGATGCGCTCCACGGCCACTTCGATGTCGCTGGCCGCCGCGGGCAAACGGGCGTCCC
>QGUH01001111.1 GCA_003242355.1 Pseudomonadota bacterium | reverse complement strand
GGGGGCGTTGGGTGTATTTGCTCGGGTCACATCCGGGGCCGTTGCGGCGCGACGCGCGTGAGACGGGGATCGGGGCGCACCGTGCTGTCGAGCAGCTCGCCGAGCTCCAAGAAGAACGCCGCGCCCGCGTCGCTTCCGATCAAGCGCCGCAGGCGCCGATCCACGTCCAGCACCGCCGTTCGCAGCATCGAGAGCGTGCGTGCACGCACCAGGTGGAGCCGCGACCGCAAGAGCACGAGGCGCATCGCGACGAGCGACAAGGCGCGGAGGAGCCTCGCTTCGATCATCCCGAGCTCGCGGGCGAGCTGCTCCACCGCGGCTGCGCGCTCGCGGCGCGCCCCTTCCAGGCGGCGATCATCGCCACTCACCCCGCACTCCGACAGCACGGAGACGAGCCGCAGCAAAAGCTCGGGGCGCTCGCCGAAGCGGGCGCTCGCGAGCTCGCGCTCGTCCGGCCCACGCTCACCGAACCCCGCCGTGAAATCCGCAATCCGAACCTGGGCCGGCACCCCGTTCTGCGCGGCCTTCTCGTCTCTCGCTGCGGCTTCCGCGACGCTGCACAACGCGAGCGTGGGCGTCACGCTCGCGAGCTCGAGCGGCTCGGGAACGAGCAGATCGGCGAGCAGCGCCTCTCCGGCCGAGGCCGGCGCGCGTCGGACGAGCGCCGTGAGCGCCGCGCACGTCTCGAGCAGGTCGAGCGTCGCCTCGATCTCGAGGGAGCGCGTCGACCGCTGCACGGCCGCGCATTCCTCGAGCGTCGTGCCGAGCGCGTCGTCCGGCAAAATGCCGAGGTCCATCTCGACCAGCCAACGATAGTGTTGTGCGGCATCGCGCTCGTGGCGCAGCACGTTGCGCTCGAGCTCCAGTGCCCGGCGTTCGGCGCGGGCCAGCGCCCGCCCGATGCCGAGCAGCGAGGGGCTCACGCGACCGGGAACCACCCGTCGCGCATCGATGCGCGCCTCGTACGCGAGCGCGAGCGCAACGCTCTCCGCGTCGAGCCGTAGCACGTCGCGCGCGGCACGTACGAAGGGAACGAGAGCGTGATACGCGTAACCCGAAACGCGCACCAAGCGCCGCGACAGCCGCGGCAGGGACGAGCCGCGCTCGGCGACACGATTGCCGAGCAGCGCGTGATCTTCCAGCACGAGCTGCCACGTCAGCGGCGTCGGCGGAAGCAAGCAGCGATCGCCGAGCCCTCCGGCAATCCAAATTCCATCGAGCTCGTCGCGAGCACGCGCATCGAGCTCGCGCAGCCCGTGCGCCGCTACCATGCGTGCTCGCGATCAGCGATCCTGCGTGGCGCTCGCTCCGGCCGTTGCTCGCCGGACGAGCTCCATGAGCACGGGGTCCATCTCGAGCTCTGCTCGCAGCGCTTCGCGCACCACCTCGATCTGCTCGGGCGAAAGCCGACCCACGAGGGGCGCCACGGCTTCTTCGACGCGCGCCGAGAGATACTCGCTCGTCGAGATGTCGCCGCGCTCGAGCCGAGCGAGCAGCTCCGAAACGTCGTTCGTGGCGCGCGCCGGGGCCGAAGGCCCGCCTTCCAGCCGGAACGGCTCGGCGCCGGACGAGCCCTTGAGCTCACCCAGCGCGCCTGGTGCTTTTGGTGCCGGAGGGCGGCCGATGCCGTCGATGCTCATCGCTCCTCAAGTCTAGCGGCAGCCCCAGAAGGGGACCAGAGACGCGCCACGGATATGCCGAGACGTCGTTCGAATCCCCACTGGGCGAGACCGCTCAGCGGATGTTCCCGATCGCGTTCTTCACCGTTTCGTGCCGCGCCTTGAGCACGTTGGAGATCGTCGTGTAGGCGCGGTTCTCCTGGCTGATGCGCTCCTGGAGCTCGAGGAAATAGAGGTTTTGATTGACGTTCTGGCTCAGTACGCCCTCGATGCTCGGAGCCGTCGTGCTGCCGGCGGGCCCGGGCCCGCCGGGCCGGCCGGGAATCACCCCGGAGCTCGGCCCCACGGGG
This sequence comes from Pseudomonadota bacterium, assembly GCA_003242355.1. Classification (GTDB taxonomy): domain Bacteria; phylum Myxococcota_A; class Polyangia; order Polyangiales; family Polyangiaceae; genus PMG-095. The sequence goes on along the minus strand of QGUH01001111.1, from coordinate 68 downwards.
GATTCGAGCGTTCCCACCGCTGTTTGGGCGGGGGGGGGCAAAGGCGCGGCGGGGAGGGGGCCCCCCCG
>QGUH01001110.1 GCA_003242355.1 Pseudomonadota bacterium | reverse complement strand
GATTGGCGGGGGTGGGCTTTGAAAGGAAGAACGGTCTCCCGCCCAAAGCCGGTCCGTAGGGCACCTTCACCAGGAAATCGGGGCGGCCGAGCCAGGCACCGTCGAACAGCACCCCTTGGTAAATCACGTCCGCACCGTCCTGCATGGCGCGCTCGGTCGTGCGCGCGGCCCGCTCGCGCTCGTCGACGGAGGCGGTCGGACGCTCCGTGACCACGACCACCGAGCCCCGCGTCGCGCGATAGTGCTCGAGCACGCGCGCTTCGTGCGCCCGGCCGCGAAGCTCCAGCATGCGCCGTTCGACCTCGTTTTCTCCCGGCCGCGCGTGGCGGCCGAGCGCCACCCCCAAGTCGAGCAGGGTTCGGTGCGAGCATTCGGAGAACGCCCCGAGATCGGTCGCCGTCAGAACGAGGCCGGAGGATGAAACGTGCACGGCGGGCTCGGTGGAGGGTATCGGCCCACCTTGCCGCAGAAAAGCCCCCTCCGCGGAGCATCGCTTTACAGCGCCGCGGGGGGTCGGTAGATTCGACGCGGACATGGCTCCGTCCCGTCGCCTCCTCGCCGGGTGGGGTGAGCGGCGCTTGCCCGATCGCGAGGAACCAGCCTGATGTCGTTCGCTGCGACCACGCGAAGGCTCGGAGGGCGTTTCGTGATCGAGCGCGAAGTCGGGCGCGGCGGCGTCGGCATCGTGTACCGCGCGCACGACCTCGTGACGGATCGGCCGGTCGCCCTCAAGGTGATCAATTCCGAAGCCGGCGTCGCTCCCGAGGAAGAAGCGCGCCTGATGCGCGAGGGCGAGGTGCTCGCCAACCTCGATCACCCCGGGATCGTGAAGACGGTCGCGTTCGGCGTGCTCGAAGACACGGGGCTGCCGTTCGTCGCCATGGAATGGCTCGACGGCGAGGACCTCGCGAGCTTCACGCGCAAGAACCGGGTCAGTATCGCCGAGGCGATGACGCTCGCGCTCCGGGTCGGTCAGGCGCTGCAAGCAGCGCACGACGCGGGCATCATCCACCGCGACATCAAGCCCGGAAACATCTTTCTGTGTCGCAAAGGCGAGGTTGCCGCGACGCTCTTCGACCTCGAGCCGAAGCTCGTCGACTTCGGCGTGGCGGCTCGCGGCGACATCCGCATCACCCGCACGGGTGACGTGGTGGGCACCCCGGCGTACATGGCGCCGGAGCAAGCGCGCGGCGACGCTCCCGTCGACGCGCGCTCCGACATCTACTCGCTCGGGGCGACGCTGTTCGAGCTGATTGCCGGGCGCCCGCCGCACGTCGGGCCCACGGTGATCGCAACGCTGGCGCGCCTGGTGACCACGCCGCCGCCGCGACTGAGCGAGCTGCGGCGCGACGTGCCCCCCGTGGTGGATGCGCTCGTCCACCGCATGCTCGAGACGGATCCGGCGCGGCGCCCCGCGTCGATTGCGGAAGTGCTCGAGAGCATCGAGGACTCGCTGCGCACCTTGAGCCGCGCGAGTTGGGTGGACATCGAGCCGGCGCGGTCGTCACGGCTCGGCTCGAGCGCGTCCCGCCTCATCACGTCGATCGTTGCCATCCGCTTCGAATCCGGATCGGCGCGCGAGCGTGCTCTCGAATCGCTCCGCCAGCGCGGCGCGGATGCGGTGCCGCTCGGTCAGGACGCAATCGTGGCACATCTCGGGGCTCGCCGTGCCGTCGGCAACGAAGCGGCCATCGCGCTCGAGCTCGCGCGGCGGCTCGCGCGGGCGGGCGCGCAAGTGGGCATCGCGAGCGGCCGGGCTTGGGTAAACCTGCTCGGCACCGGCGGCGCCGTCCAACCCGTGGGCGAGGTCGTCGATCGCGCCTCGGCCCTCGCGCGCGACGCCGAGGCGGGCGTCGTGCTCGCGGATGCGACGACGAGCGAGCTCGGCCGCGGCCGTTACGAGTTCCGTGCGCGCGACGACGGCTCCGCGGGGGGCGGCGAGCCGGTGCGCGCGCCGCGCGGCGAACGCGCGGGGGGCGCGCCGGTCGTCGGGCGCGGCGCCGAGCTCGCGCAAGTGCTGGGCGCCTTCGATCGCTCCC
>QGUH01000150.1 GCA_003242355.1 Pseudomonadota bacterium | reverse complement strand
CACGTATTGGTGCGAAGGGCGTCCCCCCGGAGTGGGGGGGCTTCCCCCGCGCGGGGCGCGCCGCCCGCGTCGCCCCTTCGGGACGCTCGGATGCATTGGGCACGCGTCGGTGGCTGCCTTCGTGCGCTTCGTGCTCGACCTGCTCGGCGTGGGTGCACCGGCTTCGCTCGTGGGCGAGGCGACTCAGGCTCTCGCCGATGCCGTGCACGGCGGCGCTTCTCGCAAGCGCCCAGCGCCCGCTGATGAGCGACGCTCGGGGCGGCGCGACGCCGATCGGGTAGGCCCGAGGTTCAGCTCGCGGCCGACTCTGCCGAGCGGCTGGTTTCTCCGGGGCGGGAGCGGCTAGACTCGCCGCGCATGCCGTTCCGCGCCTCATGACGCTCCATCCCGCCGCCGTCTTCCTGGGCGGGTTGGTCGTGCTCGTCCTCGGAGCGGAGCTTTTGCTCCGCGGCGCGACGCGCATCGCGGCCATGCTCGGGGTCAAGCCAATCCTGATCGGCCTCACGGTCGTCGCCATCGGTACGAGCATGCCCGAGCTGGCGGTCGGCATCACGGCCGCGCTCGAGGACAAAGGGTCGCTCGCCATCGGCAACATCGCCGGGACGAACATCGTCAACATCTTGTTGATCCTCGGCCTGAGTGCCGCAATCCGACCGCTGCCGCTCGAGCTCCGGGCCATCCGCCTGGACGTGCCGGTGATGATCGCGGCTGCGATCGCGTTGTTCGTGATGGCCCTCGACGGCGTGCTCAGCCGCACCGAGGGCCTGATCCTGTTCGTCGCCTCGATCGTCTACATCGCCGCGCTCATTTGGTTGAGTCGTCGCGAGAGCGCCGCGATGAAGCAGGAGTTCGCCGAGGAGTTCAGTCCCCAAGCGCTGGGAGCGGGACGTGGTCTCGCGCGTGGCGCCTGGAACGCGCTCCTTTTGATCGTGGGAATGGGGTTGTGCGTGCTCGGCGCCGACCTCTTGGTTGCCGGAGCCGTCAAGCTCGCGCGGATCTTCGGCGTCTCCGATGCCATCATCGGCCTGACGATCGTGGCCATCGGGACCTCGGGCCCCGAGCTTGCCACGACGGTCGTCGCCACCATCAAGGACGATCGCGACGTCGCCGTTGGCAACCTCATCGGCAGCAGCATCACGAACATCCTCGTCATTCTCGGGTTGACCTGCGTCGCCGCGCCGCACGGCGTCGACGTGAGCAGTGACGTGCTGCGCATCGATCTGCCGCTCGCGGCCGTCGTCGCGATCGTGTGCTGGCCGGTCTTCCGCAGCGATCGCATGGTCTCTCGCCGCGAAGGCATCCTCTTCGTGACCGCCTATCTCGTGTACCTCGCGACCCTGATTTTCGTGCGCACGTGAGGACCTCCGGGATGGCGCGCGCTGCGTGGTCGACCGATCGACGAATGCCCGTCGCCTTCGGCCCCGAGGGAATGCAACCGGCGTCTAGAGCGACAAACGGTTAGGAACGCGCCGAATAGGCGGAAAACAGCTTCGGACGGAGTCCCCGCGTGGGGAGGGGCCTCGCCGAACTCACTCGAATTCACTTCGGCGGGGTAGGGCGGCGCCGTGGGGCCTGCGAAGCGAGAGGCGTTGCGCGGGAAACGAACTGGCAGACGCTGTCCGCGTCTGATATCACCCGCACGGGTGTACGCCCGAATGCGCTTCGAGGAACGAATGCTGGTGACCTTCGATTGGCACGTAAGCCACCTGCCGCGGGGGGCTTGGCGATACGCTCCGAGAAACGAACGCTGGTGACTTTCGATCGGGACGTAAGCCACCTGCCGCGAGGGCTTGGCGATGCCCTCCGAAGAGTGAATGCCGGTGACCTTCGATTGGGACGTAGGCGACCGAATACTGGTGATCTCGGGACTCGGCGATGCCCTCGGAAAAATGAACGCTCGTGGTCTTCGATCGTTCCGTAGCCGACCGGTCCCTGGAGCTTGGCGATGCCCTCGGAAGAACGAATGCTGGTGATCTTCGATTGTGATGGCGTGCTCGTCGAGAGCGAGCGGATCGTCAATCGTGTGGAAGCCGAGTTTCTCTCGTCGCGGGGCTGGCCGCTCGACCCCCAGCAGGCGCGCGCGCTGTTCAAGGGCCACACCTTCGCGGAAGTGCTGCGATTGAGCCGCGAGCACATTCCCGGCGGCGTCGCGGACGACTGGGTCTACGAGCTCGGCATGGCCACGGCGCTCGCGTTGCACCGAGAGCTCGCCCCGGTGGCCGGCGTCACCGAGGTCCTCGAGACCCTGCGCCGGGCAAGCATTCCCGTCTGTGTCGCGTCACAGTCCGTCCCATCGCGCGTGCGGCTGTCGCTCCGGCTGTGCGGGCTCGAAGGGTTCTTCGGCAAGAACGTGTTCAGCGCCTCGATGGTCGCCCGCCCGAAACCAGCGCCGGACCTGTTCCTGCACGCAGCCGCCACCCTCGGCGTGCGCCCAGAAGCCTGCACGGTGATCGAAGACTCCCCCACCGGCGTGCGCGCCGCCGTGTCCGCCGGCATGCGCGTGTTCGGCTACGCCGGAGACGAAGATCCCGAAGCCCTCGCCCAGGCCGGCGCCATCACCTTCACCCACATGGCTGAGCTCCCCCATTTGCTCGGCCTCACCCGCCCTTCCGCGGCGGCCTCCGGGCGCTGACCGAGCCCCGGCCCGTCCGGGCGACCGGCGGAGCGCGAGCGGCGCCATTCCGAGCGGTCTTTCTCCTCGACCTGCGGACAATCGCCAATACTAGCCCTCGGATACGTCTTGCCGCTCTCCCGTTTCGTGAACGAGCAGCTCGCGCGCTTCGAGGATTTCCTCTCGGACCCGGACGCCCTATTGCTCGAGGTCCGCTCCCTACCCGAACAGCGCGTGCTCGTGACCAAGCTGTTGCTCGGCATCGCGCAGCGCGCAGATGCGTTGTTCGGCGGCGTCGATCTCGAGAGCTCCGAAGCTGCGACCACGTGCGCCGCGATGGAAGCGGCGTTGCTCGATCTCGCAGAGCAGGCCCAGGCCGTCTTCGACGAAGACGGCTGCGCCTTCGCCGGGCCGCGCCCCGATCCGACCCTCACGGACGAACCGGAGACGCGCGTGGCCGTGCTCGGGGAACGCCTCGCGCGGGAGGTGCAGCCCGTGCTCGATGGCGTGGTCCTCGTGCTCGGCGTTCACTTCGAGGGCGACGTTTCGCCGCTCGCAACGACGCTGGTGCGGATCGCGACGGCGCTCGAGAGCGGTCGCTTCAAGATCGTCCTGATCGCCGACCGAGACCGTCCCGTGCTCGCGTCGCTCGCCCTGCCGCGACCGCGACGTGCGGTTCCCACCTCCGCCGAGCTCGGCGAGGTGGCATCGCTCGTCGACCGGCTTTCGAAGAACCCCCTCGCGCGCGTCCTCGTCTGCGACGTCGATTCGGCGCGGCAAGCGAGTTTCGCCGAAGCCATGACTCGGGCGGCCGCGGGGCGCCTGCCCGCCGTGCACGTCCACGGCGTCCGCTTCTGGAGCCCCGTGCACTTCTACGGTCGCTGCCTCGAGCAGATCGTGCCGTGGTGTGAAAGGGCGGTGGCGAGGGCAGGCAACGCGGCGTCCCTGAAAGAGCTCCGAGCGCGCGTCGAGCACCCTCTCGGCTCAGACGACGCCGAGATCCTGTTCATGCGCACGTTGGAGGAAGTCGTCGAGGCGTGGCAGGGCGATGGCGGTCGGCTCCTCGTCGTGCTGACCCCGGACCTCTCCGCGCCCGACCTGCGCGTCGACGAGCTCGACGAGTTGCTCGGCTCCATCGAAAGGCTCAACCGCGCGGCCGTCACGCCGCGCATCCGCGTCGTGATTGCCGGCCCGGGGCTCTCCGCCGAACGGCATTCGCGCACGCCGCAGATTCGAATCCACGACGTCGTCGTCGATGGCCCCGTGATTCAGAGCGGCATCGAAGAACGGCTCCGCGAGACCGATCTGCCGCTCATCGAACGACTCCGGCTCACGTCGGCGCTGTCGAGCTGCGAGATCGCGACCGGCGACCCGGAGCGAGGGCTCGAGCTCGGCCTCGAAGCGCTCGCGCTCGCCCAACGCACGGAGTCCCCCGAAGAAGTCGCCATCGCCCATTTCGCTCTCGGTAGCGGCCTCTATCAATGCATGGCGCTCGCCGAGGCTGCCTCCGCTTACACGAGCTGCCTCGAGATCGCGCTCGATCGCGGAAACCTGCCGCTCGCGGCTCAGGCGCTGACCGGCATCGGAAACTGTCGCTTCGTGTGCGGCGACGACGACGCGGCCATCGAAGCGTACACGGTGGCGCGCACCTACTTCTCGAGAAGTGGCAACGCCGTCGGTCAAGCGTACGTGGTGACGTGGTTGGGTGAGGCCTACGCGCGCAAGGGCGACCTCGCGCGGGCCGAGGGGCTTTTCGGGTATGCGCTTCGGCTCTACGACCGCGCGGGCGACGGCGCGGAACACGGGAAAGCAGAGGTGCTCCAGCGGTTGGCACGGGTTCAGGAGCGGCTCGGGCGCCACGACGCCGCCGCGCAAAGCGTGGCGAAGGCACGCGCGACCGGCGCGTGCGCCCCCGTGGCGGACCAACCGTAACCTCGGGAGGACGACGCGATGCCGATACTCCAGCGCCTTTCCGATCTCCGATACTCCCGCGCGGTCGAGCGGTATACACGAGGGCTTTCTCGCTTGAACGCCGCGCGCTCCGGCGCCGCACCGACGACGGCCGCGGTGGTGGCGCGCGCCGCACAAGAGGCGGAGGCCGATGTTCAGGCGGGAACGGCCGTGGCGTCGCCACCACCCCCGGTCGAACGGTCCGTGGCGCTCGAGGCGCTGGGCGCGGTTGCCGAGGGCGTGCAAACGATGATCGCAGCGGAGATGGCGCTGTCGGCGCCGTTCGGCAAGATCCCGTTTCCGACGTTCCCGGCGTTGCGCGTTTGGGACTTGGACGTCGGACTGCCGCACGCGCACAACCATCCGCCCAACGTCGTTCCACCGAGCCCGGTTCCCATTCCCCTGCCGAGCATGGGCCCCGTGATTCCGATTCCCATCCTTTCCGGAGCGTCCACGGTGCTCATCAATGGTCAGCCGGCGGCGCGCTGTGGGGATCTCGGCCTCGCCATCTTCTGCGGCGGCTACTTTCCGATGTTCGAGGTCTTCTTCGGCTCGGCGAACGTGTGGATCGAAGGGGCGCGCGCGGCGCGCGTCGCCATCGACATGACGAAGCACTGCACCTTCTCCGCGCCGCGGCCGAGCGATCCGCCGCTCGGGCCCATGATCGGCACGACGCTGCCCCCAGGGAGCCCCAACGTGCAGATCGGGGGCGTTCCGATGCCGTCGCTCTTCAGCCTGGCGGTGGCGCAGGCGCTGAAGGCGGTGTTCAAGGGTGCCGGCGCGGTGCTCCGCAGAGCCACCGCGCGCTCGTACGTCGATCGCCTGCTTCGGAGGGGAGCGCTCGTGCTCGATTCGGCGGGCGCTCCGCCCGGGTGGACGAACGCCATGCTCGCCGATCTCCATCGCATCGCCGCGACGCGCACCGGCCGGCAAGTGCTGAGGCGCATCGAACGGAGCGGACGATCCGTCCGGATGATCCCGTACCACGGCTACTTCCCCACCCCGCACGGGCCCGTGTGGTCGCCCCACAACGCATGGGCGGCGCCGACCAACACTGGGGGACTCATGGATATGGCTACGGGGCGAGCGGGCCCGGGCTGCGACGCCGTGGTCGCGCACAACCCGGCGCACTGGGCCAATCACCCGAGCGGCGGCGTCCCGGGGGCGCCGCAACGCACGACCTCGGACGGCATTCTGCTGCACGAGATGAATCACGCTGCCAACGCCACGGAAGGCCGCATGCGCGGTCAGGGCGTAACCAACGCCCACGACTGGGACCAACGCTGGAACAACTTCGAGGAGTACGACACGGTCGCGAAGGAGAATGGCTATCGGCAGGAACGGGGTCTTCCCACACGCCGCGACTACACCAGCCCCTTCCCCTGACCGCACACCGCGCTCCCGCTTCTGCGCGCCGAAGCTCCCCGAGCCAAAGGCCGATGACCTGGGGAAGCCCGAGCTTCTGCGCCTCTTTGACGAGTACGAGGGACACGTCGTTTGCCGGATCGAAGCCGTAGATGTCCGAAATCACCTTCTCGACCTCTCCGCCCCCGGCGAAGCGCGCGGATGGCTCCCATCCGAGCTCTTTTCGAACGTTCTGGTTGCGTCGCTGAATCAGCGCTTGTTGAAGAAGTCGGCGAAGGGGTTGTTGCGGAAGCCCTTTTCGGCGCCGCCGTCGCGCTTGTCGCGGGCCGGCTTCGCGCCGGGGCGGCGATCGAAAGTCTTGTCCTTCGACCGCGGAGCGCTGGGGCCCTGCGCGCGATCGCTCCCGGCGTCGCGACGCGCGGTGAGGGCTCCGAATGCGGTGATGTTCGTGACGACGCCCTCGAGCTCCATGCCCGGGCGGAGATCGGTGAGCTCGCGAACGTCATCGCGGAATTTCGGCGGCTCGAAGCTCTTGCGCGGGTCACGCCCGGGCTTGTCGAGCTCGGCCAAGATGTCGTCCAGGGTGAAGTCCCCGACGTCGCCGCTCTTGTACCGGGCGCGGTCGATGCGGCGAAGCAGTGCGGCGTTGCCGATGAGTGAAACGAGCGGCACGCCGAGATCTTGCGCCATGCGCTCGACCAGGGCGTAGCGCTCGGGGTGCACGGCGCTTGCGTCGAGCGGGTGCTCGCCGCCCGTGATGCGCAAAAAGCCGGCAGCCTGCTCGAAGGTGCGCGGCCCGAGACCGGTCACCTCGAGCAGCGCCTTGCGCGAGCGGAACGGACCGCGCTGGTCGCGATGGGCGACGATGCGCTTGGCGAGCGACGGCCCAATCCCCGCGACGCGGGACAGCAGCGACGCGCTCGCCGTATTGAGCTCGACGCCGACGTTGTTCACGCAGCTCTCGACGACCTCGTCGAGCTTTCGACCGAGCGCCGTTTGACTCACGTCGTGTTGATACTGGCCGACGCCGATGCTCTTGGGGTCGATCTTCACGAGCTCGGCGAGCGGATCCTGCAGGCGCCGCGCGATGCTGATCGCGCCGCGCACGGTCACGTCGAGCTCGGGGAACTCGTCGCGCGCCGTGTCGCTGGCGGAGTAGACGCTCGCGCCGGCCTCGTTCACGGAGACGCAGAAGGTCGACTCGGTCAGCCCTTCTTCGCGCAGGACGACGCGGACGAAGCTCTCCGTCTCCCGTCCGTGCGTCCCGTTGCCGACCGCGATGGCGCGGACCGAATACTGCGTGCACAGCCGCCGCAACGTCGCCTTGGCCTTCTCGAGCGCCGCCGGGCCCTGGACCAAGTAGAGGGTGTCGTGGGCGAGCAGTTTGCCGGTCTCGTCCACGACGGCGCACTTGCACCCGGTGCGCTGCCCCGGATCGATGCCGAGCACGGCCTTCGCGCCGAACGGCGGCGCGAGCAGAAGCTCGCGCCGGTTCTGGGCGAAGACCTCGATCCCCTCCTTGTCGGAGCGGAGCTTTAGCTCGACCCGCACGTCGCCCCAGACTTTCGGCAACACCAGCCGTTCGAGCGCGTCGCTCACGACCTTCTC
>QGUH01001109.1 GCA_003242355.1 Pseudomonadota bacterium | reverse complement strand
GTTCCCTCGACGAGATGCTCCGAGCTGCCTTGGCGTTTCCCTTGCTGCGCACCGATTTTCCGTGGGGGAAGCGGTACGAAGGCAAGGTGCGGGACAACTACACGACCGCGGACGGCCGGCGCATTCTGGTCGTCACGGATCGGGTGAGCGCGTTCGATCGCATCCTGGGAACGCTGCCGCTGAAGGGGCAGATTCTGAATTTCGCGGCGGCGTTCTGGTTCGAGCTGACGCGCGACATCGCCGAAAATCACGTGCTCGCGGTCCCCGATCCGAACGTGCTGGTGGCGCGCGAGTGCACGCCGCTGCCCGTCGAGATGGTGGTGCGCGCGTATCTGACGGGGACGACGTCGACGAGCATTTGGGTGCACTACGCGCGGGGCGAGCGTGAGTTCTGCGGGCACCGACTGCCGGATGGGCTGCGGCAGCACGAGCGGCTGCCGGAGCCGATTCTCACGCCGAGCACGAAGGCGGCGCACGGCGGGCACGACGTGTCGGCGTCGCGCGACGAGATCCTCGAGATCACGGGGATGAGCGCGGAGGACTTCGATCGGGCCGCCGAGATGGCGATGGCGCTGTTTCGGCGCGGACAGGAGCATTGCGCCGAGCGCGGGCTCATCCTGGTGGACACGAAGTACGAGTTCGGAAAGACGCCCGAGGGGCGCATCGTCGTGATCGACGAGATCCACACGCCGGACTCGTCGCGCTTCTGGTACGCCGACAGCTACGAAGAGCGGATGCGTCGCGGTGAAGCGCCGGAGAGCTTCGACAAGGAGTATTTGCGCCGTCATCTCGCCGAGCGCGGCTTCCGCGGCGATGGGCCGATTCCCGAGATCCCGGCGGAAGTGCGCGTGGAGGCGTCGCGGCGCTACATCGAAGCGGTCGAGCGCATCACGGGGCGACGCTTCGAGCCGAATCTCGACGAGCCGCTCGCCCGCATGGAGCGCACCGTCGGCGCCTATCTCGCGAGCACGACGGCGGGCGCGTAAACCGGATCTCGAAGCCCAATCGCGCGCCTCGCAGGACACGCGAGCACGACGGCCGCGCGTAAACCGGAATTTCGTCGATGCGTCGAGCCGTAACGCCGCTCGGCGCATGAAGCACGCGGTCGGCGCGTTATCTCGCGAGCGCGGCGCCTTGCGAGGAGTAAACTCGCAGGCATGAGCTCTTCCGTGTACGTCGTGAGCGCCGTCCGTACGCCGATCGGCGCCTATCTCGGCTCGCTCTCCGCGCTGCCGGCTCCCCTGCTCGGCGCCCGCGCCATCACCGGAGCGCTCGAGCGCGCCCGCGTGAGCGCCGATGCGGTGGACGAGGTGTTCATGGGGAACGTGCTCTCCGCGGGGCTCGGTCAGGCGCCGGCGCGCCAGGCTGCGCTCCGCGCGGGGCTGCCGCAGCGCGTTCCGTGCACGACGGTGAACAAGGTGTGCGGCTCGGGCTTGCAGGCGATCGTGCTCGGTGCGCGCGCGATCCTCGTCGGCGACGCGGAGATCGTGGTGGCCGGCGGCATGGAGTCGATGTCGAACGTGCCCTACTACGTGCCGCAGGCGCGCACGGGCTACCGGCTGGGCGACGGGAAGCTCATCGACGGGCTCCTCTTCGACGGGCTGCGCGACGCGTACCACGAGTACCCCATGGGCGAAGCGGGCGAGCTCTGCGCCCGCGAGCTCCGCATCGGCCGCGAAGAGCAGGACGCGTTCGCCGCCGAGAGTTACCGGCGCGCGCGCACGGCGTCCGCCGCGGGCGCGTTCGCGGCGGAGATCGTGAGCGTCGCGATTCCGCAGAAGCGCGGCGGCGAGGTCGAGCAGAGCGTCGACGAAGAGCCTGGGCGCGGCGATCCGTCGCGTTTCGCGGACCTGAAGCCCGCGTTCCGCAAAGACGGCACGATCACCGCCGCGAACGCCTCGAGCATCAGCGACGGCGCGTCCGTGGTCGTGCTGGCGGGCGAGCGCGCGGTCCGCGAGCGCGGTCTCGAGCCGCCCGCGCGCCTCCTCGGTTGGGGCTTCCCCGCACCAACGCCCGAATGGTTCACGACGGCCGCCGCGGTCC
>QGUH01001108.1 GCA_003242355.1 Pseudomonadota bacterium | reverse complement strand
ATCCGCCCCGTGCGCACGTCGACCACGACCACGGCGCCCGCCAGGTGACCGCGCATGGCGCGCTCCGCCGCGGCGAGCAGCTCCACGTCGATCGTGAGGGAGATGTCGCGGCCCGGGATGGGCTCGATGCGCCGCGGCTCCTCGAGGTAGCGCGCTTCGAGCTCCTCCAGGCTCTCACGGCTCATGTTGCCGCGGAGCCCATAGAGCATCTTGCGCATCCCCCGCTGACCGCGGAGGTAGCTCTCCCAGCGTCGTTCGATGCCGATGGCGCCGATGCGATCCCCCGCGCGATAGCCGCGGCGCTCGAGGCGCGACAGGATCTCCTGATCGACCTCGCGCATGTAGCCCAGGAGGTGCGCCCCGAGCTCCCCGTAGGGGTAGTAGCGCACGGGCGTGGGGGACACGTCCACGCCCACGGGATTGTGCGTCTCGAGCCAAGCGACGGCGTCACGGTCGACGTCGTTCTTGAGGACGATCTGCTGCTCGGTGCGCCGGCCCCGGTCTTTGCCGCTCGCGTGCGCGAGCGCTTCGGCCTTCTCCTTGCGGATCCGCTGCTCGATCTTCCGGCGCTCCGCCTCGTCGAGACCGACGAGGCGCACCAGCTTGGGCCACGTCTTCTCCAAGTCGATGCGGGCCGGGGTGATGTAGACGGTGTACGACGGTCGGTTCTGGGCGAGCACGCGCCCGTGCGCGTCCCGGATCACGCCGCGCGTCGTCGCGAGGTAACGCTCCCGAACGATGTTGCGTCGGGCCTGCGCGCGATGCACGTCGCCGTCGATCAGCTGCAGCTGGGCGAGCCTGCCGATCAGCACGCCGAAGAGCGTGATCACGACGAGCACGAGCCAGCGGTAGCGACGCCGGAACTCGCCGACGTCCGAGCGCTGCACCAGGAAGTTCATGTCGCCGCCTCCGTCGCCGCACGCACCGGCGCGGGCCCCTGACGCAAGCGCTGCGCGACCCGGAACAGCAGCGGCGAGCAGAGCCCCGTGGCGATCGCGTGCGGGAGGACGACGGACGCGAGCTCGACCGGTCGGCGGTTGTCGTTACCGAACACCGCGATCAGCACCAGGAGCAGCGCGCCTTGCGCCAAGGTGAACGCGAACCCGAGCGAGGCCCGTGTGAGCCAGGTCTGCGCCGTCAAGCGCACGCCGACGATGCGTGAGAGCCACCACACGGCCACGGAAACGAACGTGAGCAGGCCGATCGGCGCGCCCGAGAACAGGTCCTTCGCGTAGCCGATGCCGAACGCGAGCAGCGCACCCTTCGTCATGCTGTGTTCGTGGACCCCGAGGAAGACCACGAGCGGGAGCACCAGATCGGGCGTCACGCCGTGCAACAGACCTTCCCCGACCAGGCTCCCGAGCGGCGCGAGCACCCGATACAGGTTCGACTGCACCAGCAGAAGCAGCACCGCCACGAGCAGGTATGCCGCGCTCCGCATGGCCCCTACCGCTGCGCGCGTGCCTTGCGGCCGCGGCCGAGTCCTTCACATTCCTCCGAGTCGCTCAGGATGATCAGGACCTCGGAGAGCCGCGAGAAATCGACGGTCGGTTCGGCCTCTACCGTCTGATAGATGCCGAACTCGCGCTTCTGGAGGCGCTTGACGCGGGCGACCGGGATCCCTTTCGGGAATCGACAACCGACGCCGCTCGTCACGAGCAAGTCGCCGACCTCGACCTCATCGGTGCGGTGCACGTATTCGACCCGCACCGCGTATCGCGACCGATCGCCGACGCCGCGCACGAAGCCGCGCGCCCCCGTGCGCTCGACCACGACGTCGACGCCGAAGCCGCTGTCGACCGCGAGCTGGACGGCCACCTTCTCGCCCGCGACCCGCTCGACCGTCCCGACGGCGCCGTCCAGCGAAATGACGGGCATGTTGACCCGCACGCGAGGGTTCGGCGTGTCCACGACGAGGTGCGCCACGCGAAAGTATTCGGTGGTGTCCTTGCCGACCACGACGGCGCTCAGCGTCTCGTCAGGGATCGTGTCACGCATCCCGAGCAGCCGCTTGAGCCGCTTGTTCTCGCTCTCGGCGGCGAGC
>QGUH01001107.1 GCA_003242355.1 Pseudomonadota bacterium | reverse complement strand
CCCTCGCGCGGCGAGGGCCGGGAAACCCGTCCGCCGCCTCCCGTTTCGGCGGTCTGTTGGCGCGTGCCCGGAAGGGCGCCGCGGCGCGCGCCCGGCGGTCCCCGGGCGTGCGCGTCGTGTAGACGCTCGCGAGCTCGGGCGGCAGGGCGGCGAGCGCGCGCTGCTCCAGCGATTCGGCGCGCTGCCGGGGCGCATCGTGCGCCGCCATGGCGGCAGCCGCGCGTCGCGAGAGGCGCAGCGCTTCCTCCACCTCGGTCGTCGCGGGGCTCCCGTCGAGCAGCATCTCGGCGAGCGACAGCGCGCGATCCGCGCTCTCCCAATCGAGCTCTTCCGGAATCGTGTCGCGCAGAGAGGCGATGGCGCGCGCTCGATCGCCGGTCGCCTGCGCCGCGCGTGCCACGAGCAGACCGTGCTCCTCCGCGATCGCGGGCGGCACCGGCAGGTTCCAGAGGCGCTCGAGCGCCTCGGCAGCACGCCCGAGATCGAGCAGCGCACGCCCCGTGCACAACATGGCGTACGCGTGGAGGGGCGCGGTCGTGACGGTCGCGCGCTCGCAAGCTTCGAGAGCGCGCGCCGCATCGCCAGCGCGTTCCCACAGACGTCCGAGCCACAGATCGAGGGTCGGCGTGCGCTCCTCGGGAGCGGACTCGAGCACGTTGGCGAGAAGCGTCGCGGCCCGGTGGGGGCTGCCCTGGTCCAGCGCCTCGCCCACCGCGAGGAACCGCGGCTCGCGCGCGAACGGCACGAACTCGGTGAGCTGATCGACGAACGCCGGCATCGGCCCGAGCGCCGTCGCCGGCGCCGCCGGCGCCTTCGACGCGGGGCGAGCCGCCGGCTCCGAACCACGACCGTAGAGGTAGGCCGCCGAGGAGCACCCTACGAGGAAAACGCCGAGCAGCGCGGCCGAACGGACCGGGCGCTTCAGTGTTTGCGTGACTCGAGACGTAAAACGCTCCATCGCTCCAAAGCCGTCTCCTCTTCGGCCTTCTCCGCTTCGCGCGCGCACGCTGCGCGGAAGCGCTCGTAATGACGCTCTACCAGGGAGAGCTCCGCGTGTGCCATCCCGAACGCGCGTGCAGCCGCGTCACGCTCGGCGAGCGTGTGCAGCGCGCGCTCCTTGGAGGCGGCGACGTCACGGGCCAGCGTTTGCTCGTGCCACGCGGCCGCGCGGGCATGCTCGGCGGCCCTTGCCAGATCCGCGGCGCGGAGCTCGCCGGCAGCGAGCCTGTCGCGCTCGGAAGCGGCAACCGCGCGCGCTCTCTCACGGGCGGCTTCGAGGAGCGCCTCACGCCGCGCCACCTCGTTCCGAGCGCGCGCGAGGGCCGCCGCCCGATCGGAAAGCTCCCGCGCCGCAGCTTGCTCGCGCACCCCGCGCAGCACCTTCAAGCTCTCGAGCGGGTACTTTCCTTTCACCCCCGAAGGGTACACAAAACCCGGGGGGCTCGTCACGATTTCGGGGAAACGGGTGAGTCTTCGCGCTTCAGTTCCGCGGGCGCGCCGCGACGATGGCGCAGGCGACCTGGGTGCGAACCCCGGGATCCACGTCCGCGAGCGCCCGGACAGCGACATTCCACTCGCCCAGCTCGAAAGCATCGATCGCGGCACTCTGACGCCGCGCGGCGTCCCCAGCAGCGATATCCCGTGTCAAGCCGGGAATCACGGAGCGGTCGCCCACGGACGCGAGCGCGCTACGCGCTTCCGCTCCCACCACATTCCGCTCCCCAGCCAGCGCGCGGAGCTGCTTCTGCGCCCCCGCGCGGGCCTCGGGTCGCTCGAGCAGGCGCCGGAGGGCGACCACGCGGAGCTCGGGGCTCGGGTCCCGCGCCGCGCGCTGGAGCGCCGCGAGCACGCGCCCGTCCTCGAGGGGCGCGACGAGCATGGAGAATCGGCGCGCTTCGTCGCTACCGTGCTCGATGGAGTGGGCTAGGACCCCGATGTGCGCTTCCGTCGCCCGCCCGTGACGAACGAGCGCCTGGACTGCGGCCGCGGAAACGAGCCCCACGCCGCTTTCGGCGACGCTCACGAGCTCCCGCTCCCCTCCCGTTC
>QGUH01000149.1 GCA_003242355.1 Pseudomonadota bacterium | reverse complement strand
CGCCGAGGAACGTGCGAGGCCCATGGCGAGCCGGTGGCGCGCCGGAGCCGCCCGCGGGTCCAGCGCCGCCCGAGGGCGTCCGCGCCGCTTCATCCGCCGCTCGCGCTCTGAGCACGGGTTTCGAGCGAGGTTGCTTCATCGGGGCGGCTCGCGCCCGCCCCGATGAAGCCATGCGGCGGGCCCTTCCGACGGGGCAACGCTGCTCGACGCCGTTTTCCGTGTTCTTCGGGGGATCCGTCGCCCAATAGTGCATTCCGCGACGCCTGCTTTTTCCGCCCGCTGCGCGACAGCCCCACGGGAGTGCATTCCGCGACACCTGCTTTCCCAGCCGCTGCGCGACAGTCCCCACGGGAGTGCGTTGCGCGACGCCTGCTTTCCCGACCGCTGCGACAACAGCCGCACGGAAACGGCGATTGTTCATTCGACGGGCAAAGCCGCTTACGAAAGGCCGATTCCCGAGTAGACCTCGAGTAAGTCTTCGAGGTCCCACAGCGTCTTTCGCAGCCGTTCGCGGAGCGCTTTCGGATCGGCGTCGAGCTCGTCACCGCTCGCCCCGGGCCCCTCGCGCAGCGCGCGGAGCAGCGCCGCGGCCTCGTCGAGAAAGGGGCGCAGGCTCCGCGCGTGCGCGGCGAAGTCGGTGAGCACGTGCTTTCGAATCCCTTCGAACACGCGCTCCGCCTCCGCGTAGGGGTCGAGCTCGCCGACAGCGGCCGCCGACTGCGCAGGCGGCACGGAGGCAACGGCGCCGAGCGCGCGGTCCCAGTTGTGCCGAAGGCGCGCAACGTCGAGCGGCTTCATGCCCCCGCCATCCACGAGAGCACGCAATACACGGCAAAAACCACCGCCGCCGCGCTCGCGTAGTACCGCCGCGGAAAGGGCACGAGCTCGGTGCGCTTGGGCTCGGCCTCGACTTTCGGGAAGCGAAGGGGCGGCGGCCGAAACCGCGCCACCAACCGTTCTCGATATTCCTCGATTTGCTTCGACCCGGCCGGATACATCCCCGTAAAGCCATCGAGCAGGCAAAAGTAGAACGTCTCGAGCACCAGCGGATGGGTTTCGTCCTGCCGCAAGCGCTCCTCGAGCACTTCGTAAAAGCGCTCGCCCCCGTTCTCGATCTCGTAGAACTCGCCCTGCATCGGCTCCCAGCGCATCACGGCCCCTCGAGTGGCCGTCGCCATGAGCTCGTCGCAATAGACGACGATCGGAAAGAGCACGTAATACACCTCGTGCTCGGCCAAAACCTCGAGCAGCTTGGCGCGCAGCTCCCCGAGCACCTGCCGGAGCTCGGCGCGCAACGCCACCAGGTCCGCGCCGTTCTCGTGGGCCTCACGAAACACCGGGTCGCGCGCGAGCTCCGCGGCGCGCCGATCGCGCTCGGCCGCGCTCGTGTCCGTGACCGCTGGCAGCACCTCGGGCGGCACGGACGAGGTCCGCATGAGCCGTCCCTCCGCCGCCCGTTGCTGCACCACGAGCTCTGCGGCACGCGCCTCGAGGCACAGCTCGAAGACACGAGCGAACGTCCGTTCGATGCAGAACCAGAGCGCCGTTTTCGTATCCATGCGTCCCCTTCACGCTCGCATCCGCGCGCAGCTCCCCTTAGCTAGCCGAACCGGAGCTCGGTGCTCAAGTTCGGGACGTTCGCGACCACCTCCAGCACTTCTTCCGTGCTCCACACGACGAGCAGGTCGAGCAGCCACTCGCAGAAGGTGGCGAGCCGCGGCAGGTCGGATTGCTCGAGCATCGAAAATTCGATTTCGTACACGTATTTCAAGCCGTGGCTGCGCTTGCCGAACGGCTTGTTCGTGACGCGGACGTCCGCAATCGCGCTCACGAGCTTGGCGTACAAGGGCTCGGCGTGCGCGCCACAGGCCCGCAACAGGAGCGCGAGCTGCGCCTTGCCCAGGAACCGGAGCGCCTTGAGCGACACGAGCTCGAGCTGTGCGTCGCGATCGGTGTCGATGTGGGAGTCCGCGTCGGGCACGATCGGCCCCGAGCACACCCAGGACACCCCCTCGACGAAATGCTCGGAGAGCCCCACTTTGAGGCTCCCGACCTCCACGCCGCGCAACCCGGGCTGGTGCCAGAACGCATCCACCGAGATGCGCTCGGGCTTTTCGAAGGCGCCCGGGATGCGAAACAGCGCGTAGGCGCGGCGCGTTTCCCCGCGCCCCTCCGTCACGATCTCGTAGCTGTCGCCGTCGACGCCCAGCACGCCCGGCAAGAGCGGCACGAAGCCCGCCTTGGTCGGACGGTACGCGCCGATGACCGAGAGCGGCACGAAATGCGCGGATTCGTCGGGGTGGCGCAGCGGATACCGGTCTTTCGTGCCGTCGCACTCGATGGGATTCGCCAGGTCGCGCTGCACGTTGATCATCGGCACCGTGAACAGCTCGAACGCGTCGGACGTGAGGCGGAGCTTCTTCGGCCAACGCTCGTCGAGCTCCAGGCAGAGCGTGACGAACTGCCAGTTGCGGGGCGGCCGGATCCCGCGCACCGTCACGAACAGGTCGCGCCGCGGAAAGCGCAGCCGCAACCGCGCCCGTTGCAGCGGCTGCTCGAACGCATCCGGCAGCGCCTCCTCGTCCTCCACCGTGCCGAAAGACACCTGACAGGGCTGGCCGGTCGCGTCCTCGGCGGGCCGCGGCTCGTAAAACACGCTCGCCCCGCGCACGTGCCGTTTGAGCTCGTGCAGCACCGTGATCGACGATCGGAGATCGTCCAGGTGGTTGACGTGCAGGCGGATTTCGTCGAGCGGCTGATTCGTCGGCGTGTGGGCGACGATTCGAATCAAAAGCCGCGGACCCCGGCCGTGCAAGGACAGGAGGTCCACGCTCTGAATCCGAAGCGGAAGGATTTTGAGCGTGGAAAGCGTTCGGAAGCGGAACAACCGGTCGGGCTCGTCGTCGTCCTCGCCCGGCCGGCGCAAAACGACCTCGGTACCCGCCGGCAACACGGTGGCGTCCGCGAAGGCGGGGCCCGGAATCGCGCGCAGCATCGCCATCGCGGGGCACGGGCCGAGCAGCGACGGGAAGTGTTGGCGGAAGATGCGCAACACGCTCTCGTCCAGGCTGCGCATCGCCGAAAGGCGCGTCCGCCCCGTGAAGAACGCCAGCGCTTCGATGAGCCGGCGCACGTCCGGGTCGTCGTGCGATAGCGGCACGTCCGGGTACTGCGCCGTGTACGAGATGCGGAACTTCTCGAGCGCCTCGAGCTCCGCGAGAAAGGCCTTTTCGAGCTCCTCGTGCGCCGTCATGCCGCTACCCGAGCTTGACGAGGGAGCCCTGGACCTTCACGACCTCCCCTTTCACCGTCGTCAGCGTGTCGCCCAGGGTCGTCATCGGCGAGTTCATGTCGAGCTTCGAGTCCGCCGACAGGCTCACTTTCGGCGCAGCCAGAGACGCCTGGCTCCCGCCCTTGGCCGACAGCTTCATCGAGGCTTCGACCGTCGTGTTGTTCCCCTTCAACGTCGCGTCCCCCGAGGCGCTCTGCTGGAGCTTGCCGCTCGAGTCGATCGAAAAGTCACTCGAGCTCGAGAGCGTGAGCTTGGCGCTCGACTCGATGGTCATGTCCTTCGTGCTCTTCACGCTCAACGTTTCGGAGGCTTGGTAGGTCGACGCCTTGCTGGATTTCACCGTCACCGCCTCGGCGTCGACGGTGAACGTCTTGCACTTCACCTCGACCGAGTCGGCCTTCTGCGTGATCGTGCTCGTGTCGTTCTCGCCAACCACCTTGGAAATGATCGAGTCGGCCTGCTGCGTGATGGTGCTCGTGGTCTTCTCCCCGGCCACCTTCAAAGTCAGGGTCGTGCCGTCGATCGTGATCGTCTGAGTCACCTTCCCCGTTTCGTTCGTGAGCTTGAAGGTGAAGCCAGTCTGCTTGCTGACCTCTATCGAGCACACGAACGGCTTCTGGTCCGAAGGCGCAGGCATCGGCCCCTCATCACGCCACCAAAGCACCTCGCCCCGACCGCGTACAAATTTCCGATCCCTCCGGCCTCTCGATCGTGGCCAAACAGGCAGCGGCGCCAGAGCGTGGCGGGACCGGGAGCCGAAACATCCGAAACGGGCACGCGCGCTCCACGCGCCCCCCCGAACGGCGCGTGAGTCGGACAGGCGATTCTTTGAGAAGCGATCCGATCGAGGAGGCACTTCTTTGGACCGTCAAAGTGTTGACGCTCCCCTGGAGCCGCGCGGCGCACGCCATGTCTCCGGGGAACGAGCGCCTGGACAGAGGGCACGCCCCACTCTCACCGGCGCGGGATGCAGGGCTGCCTCGATCACGGCGCGGGCCCCCGTCGCGCGCGGAACACGGCACGCGAACGGAGGCTCGCGTCCCGCGTCCGACGCGCGTTCCCCTTTCACATGGCTTGCGGGCCACAGCGCGGTACGCGCACGGAGGCTCGCGTCCCGCGTCCGACGCGCGTTCCCCCTCACATGGCTTGCAGGCTACAGCGCGGCACGCGCACGGAGGCTCGCGTCCCCGCGATTTCCCCGCACACGGGCGTGCGGTCTACAGCCCGCCGCGATGCCACGGGCCGGTGATGGCGAACGTGATGCCCGGAGTCTGGACGTTCACGAACAACCAATCGCCGAAGAACGTGGCGCCTGCCCACTCGGTGCCCGAATAGTCGCCCACGGGGTTGCTCGCGAAGTGGTCGCGCACGCCGGGGTACACCTTCTCCACTTTGTCGAGGTCGCCCGGCTCGAGCACGATGTTGTTTCGCGCGAGCTCGAAGGGCTCACCCTTGCGAGACAACCCTATCAACCGCTGCGGCTCGTGCTTGCCGTCCTCGCAGACGAGGATGCCGCCCCGCGGGCTGATGGCGATGTTGTCGGGCCCATCGAGCTCGTCCGACGAGCGCGATTCGAACAGCAGCGTGAGCTCCTCGCGCCGCGGATCGTACACCCACACCTGGCCGAGCCCGGCCTCGCCGCCGCTCGTGGACACGAAGTAGATCTTGCCCGCGTGGTACCAACAGCCTTCCCCACGCGCGATGATGGCTGCGTCCTCGGCGCTATCGAACACGGTGCCCGACTCGCCTTCCGGGTCGCGGACCTTTTGCCAGCTCACCTTGAACGTCGTCCCCTCCTCGAAGCCGCCACGCAGGTCCATGCGGCTCACGCCGTCCGCCACGAGCGCGTAGAGCTCACCGCCGTCGAGCAGCCCGTGGGCGCCCCAGCAGCGTTTCCCGCGCGGCGGCACGTATTTGTAAAAGCCGCTCTGGCCCGTATCCTCCGTCTCGTACACGATACCCGTCGCAGGATCGACGGCGACCGCCTCGTGGGAGAAGCGCCCCGCGGCACGAACGGGCTTGGCGCTGCCGAACCCGAACCCCGGCACATCGAAGATGTAGCCGTGGTTGTAGGCGTCGTTTCCGTCGTTCCACGCATGGAACGTCTCCTCGCACGTGATCCAGCTCCCCCACGGCGTCGGGCCGCCGGCGCAGTTTCGGATCGTGCCCGCCAAGCTGGTGTAACTCGACACGAACTTGCCCGAGCGCAAATCGAAGTAGAGATTGCTCGTCCCACCGACCTCGCTGGGGTCGTACGTGGCGTGCTCCGTGATGCAGCCCGGCACCGCGCCTGCCGAAAGCTCGTGGTTGCGCACGAGCGCGAGCAACGGTCCGCGCTGCGAAACGACGGCCATGCCGTCGTGACCGCGCGGCGTCGGGCGCTTGTCCGATTGGATTTGCCCCGTCCACCCATACGAGAGATACCGAAACCCTTTCGGCAGCGCTATCAGCGGCAGGCCCGTCGCCATGTCCTTCACCGGCGAAAGCGGCCCGTAGCCGTCGGGACACATCCTGTTGCGGTGATAGTGGCGGCCCCAGCGCGCCTCCGCGCGGCGCGCCGAAAACGCCGCAAAGGCGAGGCTCAGCGCCGACGCAGCGCCGGCCTTGACGAACGTGCGCCGATGAATCGCTGCTCGTCCGAGAGCAGCTCCCGGCAGTGTCGCGTATTTGTGCATCTCAGTCCTCCATCTCGCCAGTGGCGGACCGCGACCCTAAGAGCCCCACGCAACACGGAAGTCACGACTCCCCATCAACCGAGTGACTTCCTCACCTCCGCGCCGACGGCTCGGCCGCCCCGGGCGCGAGCTGCACGAAGAGCAAGCCCTCGCGGCATGATGACCAGCTTCTCGTGCTCAGAGGCGTTCCCAGTCGACCACGCCGCGGAGCTCGACGGGCAGGGCGTCGAACTGGGCTTGGAGTTTTTCGCGGTCGAGGGTCGGCGGGGCGTTCACGACGAAGGTGAACTCGCGCTTGATGAACTTGGTTTGCTCGCCGATGATGCGGCAGCCTGCGCCGGCGATGAGCGCGCGATAGGCGCGCGTGGCGTCGTGCATGGCGCTCTCGGTGACGCCGGAGACGCGGATGATGCCGGCGATCTGCCGCTCGAGGACGTAGATCAGAATCCAGCCGATGACGGTGGCCGGGATGGCGACCACGAAGATCTTGAGGCCGCAGCACAGGCCCAGCACCGTCACCAAGATGACGCGTCCGGTATCCTTCGCGTCCCCGACCAGCGTGCGAAAGCGGAGCAGGCCGCCGATGCCGAAGATGACGAACGCCATCGCCGGCTGCACTTCGACGATGAGCGCGACGACCGCGGCGACCACCGCGTAGAGCAAGAGCGTCTTCGGCTGCTCGAAATGCTCGAGGCTCGAGACGCGACGGCGCGTGGACGGGTGGTAGGCGATCACCGCGCCCAGGGCGAGCGCGATGAGCAACACGCTCACCATGTCGAGCACGAGCCAGGTGTCGGCGAGGCCGGACCAGCCGTCGAGCAACATCGCCGGTCCTTCGGAGCGCGGCGGCCGCTCGATGCCGCCGAGCGGCAGATCGGGGGGAGCCGCACGAAGCAGCGCCGGGCGCGTGAACACACCCAAAAGCGTCAGGAGGGAAACTGCTCGGCGGGCCATCGCGCGCGTACTAAACCACGCGCCGCGCGCGCTCGAAAACCCGCGAGCACGCACCCTCTGCAAGTCGCGCTCGCCCTCCCGCGCGCGGCCGCTCGAACCTCGAACGCGGGCGGCTCCTCGGCCTTCGGATGCCCGAGAATGCGCAGTAGGAGCGCGCGGCCGCTCGAACCGAACGCGGGGGGCTCAGGAATGTGGCCGCTCGGGGTAGTCCCCCACGGCCCATTCGAAACAGGCGGACCCGTAGGAATCGCTCGCTCGAAGATCGCGCTCGAGGCCACCGATGCCACTCGAGCCCGAGAGCAGCCGTCCTGCCCCTTCGTTCACGACGCACGGCGGCGCCTTTGGACACTATGGACGAGCGACCTGGAACCGATTCCGCATCCCGCCCCCAAATTCCTTCCACGCGCGAAAAGTTCACCCTGGCAGCATCACGGCGGCCCGTCCCGGGGTCGGTTCCCCTCGCGCGCGGAGCGCGCCGTCTCATCGTGGAATCAAGCCAAATAAAGATCGATCCCCATCCCACACCGTGCGAACCCCGTGCAAGACTGGGCTCGGCGCCCGTCGTCAGTCGACTTCCGATTCCGAGGTTCCTCCCGATGCGCAAGTACGTCTCTCCTTTGTTTCTTGGTTGGTTG
>QGUH01000148.1 GCA_003242355.1 Pseudomonadota bacterium | reverse complement strand
CTATTCGCGTTTCGGAGTCAACTCCGTTGAGCGCTCGCCCCCTTCCGAATGCGAGATGTCACCCGGGGCGACGAGCGGGACAGGCGGGCGCCGAATATTGCGGAAAACCGCGTGGGCAGAGTGCCCGCGTGGGGAGGGGCCCCGCCGCACTCACTTCGGCAGGAAGGGGCGGTTACCGCTGGGCTCGCCTCGTCGCTTCGCGCGACCCGAATGCCGCACGTCGGCATCGTCCTTTCCGACCGGTCGTGGCTCGATTGCAGAAGCGGCCAGCCGCGGTCCGCGTGCACTTTCGCACGAGCGGAGGCTTCGCCGAGCCGGAGACCGG
This sequence comes from Pseudomonadota bacterium, assembly GCA_003242355.1. GTDB lineage: Bacteria > Myxococcota_A > Polyangia > Polyangiales > Polyangiaceae > PMG-095. Next base: position 7,238 of record QGUH01000148.1, on the reverse strand, counting down.
AGAAGCCCGCTCAGTCGGGCACGGAGTGCTGGCGCGAATGTGGGCCGGTGTGCCGGCCCCTGGTGATCAGCTCAGCTATCCGAGTAGGTGGCGAGCTGCTCGCGAATGATCTGCTCGCTGACGCCGGTCCGAATGTGGTCCTTGAGACAGTCGGCCAACGTGATGAGGAGGTCGTCTATCCCCTTCTCCTCGATGATCTTGGAAAGCAGAGCGCGGGCTTCTTTGCTGTCGTCCTCACGCAGGAACTCACGCACCTTCTCGGCGGTGATGTCACCCTGGAAGTCGAAGTACAGGTTCTCGAAAAGGTACCGGGCAAGCTCCTTCACAGAGGGCCTCCTTCGCCGCCGGCCGAGACCAGCTCGACGCCATGCCGCTATACCCACGCGCGGAAGGGTCACGCAAGGGGATTGCGACGACGAGGCGCAAGCTCCGGGCAGCGAAACGGCCCTCGCCGGCCACGGCATGGGCTTTTGCAGCGAAATTTCCTCATGAGGAGCTCACCCTACCCGCGCGCTGCCGAAGAATTCGGCAGCGCGGCTCCGCGCCGCCGAGAGGACGCCCGCGCTCACCACCGAACCACGGCGCGGTCGAGCGGACGATAGGCCGACGAAGCGCCACGGTGCGTCGGTTAAGTCGAGCACTGTCGTGTCGTTCCGTCGCACATGAGTCGAACGTCCTGGGAACGAGGGATTGCCGTTCTGGCTCTCCTGGTTGCAAGCGCATCGTTTCCTGGGTGCGGCGGCGGCGACGAGGGCCCCAAGGGGCCACGGACACCCCCTGACGAGTCGAGCACGCGCAGGGCGGAGCCTCTCCGAATCTACGTTGCGGCGCTCGATGCAGCCGTCCCCACCGGCGAATCGCTGCTCTCGGGAACCGGAGCAGGAAGGCCGAGTCGCCTGTTCCAAGCCGGTGGTGACGGAGCCACCGACGTCAGTGATTGCGAGACACCGAAGACTCAGGGCACGGGAGATGGGCCCACACGCGGCGTGTGCATCACTCCGGTGAACGTGCGCGGGTGGGCGGAGAGCATCGAGCTTTCGGGCACTCTCGACGACCAACAAGTCGCCCCCAACGGAACGCCGGTTCCCGGCCAGTGCGGCCCAGGGCGTTTGCTCGCAGTCAACAACTTCGTGGATTCGGGCGATCCCGAGCGCGCGGGCGGCGTGTTCGACCTGAACCGCCCAGTGCCGGTCGGCGGCAACACCGCGCTCGAATGCGAGGAATATCGACGGACGACCTGGGAGCGGTTCTCGATCGAGATGACGTACGTGGACGTCACCGTCGATCTGAACGACGGGCGCTACACGATACGCCACGTGTTCGAGGCCAATCCGCTCACCGAAGAACCCGTCTTCAACGAGCCGAGCTGTACCCTCGACCCGCCGTACGTCGAAAGTCAGCGCTTCTTGCCCGAGCCCATCCGCGTTCAGCGGGGCGACGTGCTCGTGTGCGCTCACGCCTCGCCCGAAGCCGAGTGCGCCGACACCGATTTCCGGTTCCTCGATCTGGACGCCATGGAGCTCTCCGAATCGCGCCCTGCGCGTTCTCTGCGCAACGAGTACATCGAAAAGCTGCGCGTCGGCCGGGACGAGAACGGCAACTTCCAGGACGTCTTCTGCAACGTCGACTGCGCGCGCAGCTCCTCGTACTGCGGCTGGGCCGCCGGCGGTTACGGCGTATCCTTCCGGCTCGCGTCCGACGACGCATTTCGCCTCTACTCCGAAATCGTGTTTTCGACGGACCCGCGCCATCCCTTCTTCCAGAGCGACGAGCCGAGCCCCGACGGCGAGGACGACGAAGAGAAGGAGCCGATCGATCCGGCCAACCTCGAGCCCGTAACGCTCTACACCTACATTGGGGGTGATGGGACCGCGGTGGAGGCGCTCGCGAAGGACCTCGAGGTCGTGCTTCGCCTAGACACGAGCGATTTTCTGTTCATCGAAGGCGTCGAGAGCGGAGAGCTCGACTCGATGACGGATCTCGAAATCGTGAGCCGCCTCGCGCTGCGCGATCAGTGGAGCCGCGTGGACCCGCACAACTTCGGCCATCAGCCACTGCATCGGGGCAAGCTCGGAATTCTCGTCTGACGCGCCGATTGCCCCGCCGAGTTCCCTTCGGCAGGGAGGAACGCCGATCGGCCGAGCAGATCGGCGTTCCAGTGCGGGTGGGTGGGAGCGGGAGCGCCGCCGGGGCCGCTGCGATGCGGTGCAAAGCGTCGGGATGCCCGGGCACCCCGCTTCACCGATCGCGAAGCGTGCCGTTACTGCATGCGTTCCCCGGGGAACCCCGAATGTGGCCGTTCGACCGTCTGAAAGTCAGGGTTAAGTTGGCGCTCCTCGCCGGCGTGCCCGTCTTCGGCGCGTTCGTGCTGTCGGCCCTGATCGCCCGTGACGCGCTCCGCCGCGCGGAAACCGCGGAGGCCCTGGGCTCGATCGAAGACCTCGCGCAGCTCACGAGCCGGATGACGGACGTCGTCCATCGGCTGCAGTCCGAACGCGCGCTGTCCGCCTACGCCGCAGCCACGGAGCGCACGGACGACGTTGCTCTGCAGGACTTGGAGCGCGCTACGGACGAAGCGCTGCACGCCCTCGGCGAGTTCTTCAGCGGTCGCGACGCTGGACGGCTCCCCTCCGATCTGCGTCGGGATCTGCGCCTCGCTCGCGACCGACTCGCCGGGCTCGCCGACGTTCGCAAGAAAGCGCGCACTCCGGACTTCGACCTCGAAGAGTATCTCGAGTTTCACGCGAAAGCCGTCGACGCCTTGATCGGCGCGACGGCCGCGCTCGGCCAGCTCTCGGACGACGGCGAGATCTTGCGCAGCATCTGGCGGCTGGTGGCGGCGATGCAGTACGTCGAGCGCACGAGCCGCGAGCACGCGTTGCTCAGCTACGTCTTCGGTCGTTCGGAGTTTCCTCCCGGCACCTTTCGATACTTCGTCACGTTGCTCACGGAGCAGCAAGCGTACGCCGATTCTCTGCGCACTTCGACGGGCGCCGAGGAGTTCGAGCGTTTGCAGAAAATCCTGAAGTTGGCGAGCGACGCGGACGTCGCGGAAATGCGCCGTACGGCGCTCGAAACCACGGAGGATGCGCTCTCCGTCGATGCGCAGCGTTGGTTCGAGTCCCAGCGCGGCACCATGGCGGCCCTGCGCTCGATCCAGAACGACCTGTTGCGCTCCGTGCACTCCGCCGTCTCGAGGAAAGCCAGCGAGACGCGGGCGGCCGTCTCGTTCAGCATCGCGCTCGCGCTCGGCGTGCTCGCGAGCTCGATGCTCCTCGGCTGGCTCATCACCAAGAGCCTCACCCGCAGCGTGCGCGTGCTGGCCGACGCCGCACGCGCGGTTCACGAGAACGAGAATTTCTCGATTCGCGCCCAGAAAACGAGCGCCGACGAGCTCGGCCTGTTGACGGAAGCGTTCAACGGCATGCTCGCAGGCATCGAGGAGCGCGATCGGGAGCTGCGTGCGCATCGCGAGAACCTCGAGGCTCTCGTCGAAGAGCGCACTCGGGAGCTGTCGGAACGCAACGAGCAGATGCGGCTCGTCTTGGACAACGTCGACGAAGGCCTGGCGATGATCGGTCCCGACGGCCAGCTGCTCGGTGAGTGCTCACGAGCCTTCGCAGAAGGCTTCGGCGGTCCACGCGCCGGAACGCCCTTTGCCGAAGCCCTCGCGCCGAACGACGCCACGGTGCGCGCGACGCTCGACCTCGGCTACGAACAGTTCATGGCCGATACGCTGCCGGCCGAGGTCGCGCTCGACCAGCTCCCGAAGCTTTTGGTTCGCAACGAGAGGCAGTACTCGCTCGCGTTCAAACCCGTGTTGCGACAGGGGCGACCCGAAGGCGCGCTGCTCATCGCCCGCGACGTCACTGCCGAGCTCGCGTCCCGAAAAGCCGAGGCGCTGCAGCGGGAACGCATCCGCATCTTCGAGCGCATCATGCGCGATCGCTTCGGCTTCCTGGAGTTCCTCGAGGAGTCGCGCGCGCTGATCGAGCAGATCCGCCAGGATCCGCTCGCCGAACGCCCGGAAACGCTGCGCGCCATCCACACCCTCAAAGGCAACGCCGGCATGGTCGACATCCAATCGCTGGCCGAAGCCACGCACTGCCTGGAGCAGGCGCTCCTCGAGAAGGAGCCGAGGGCCGTGGAGCGTGCGCTCGCCTCGTTGTTCGCGGCGTGGGATCGACTCCGTGAGTCGGCCGCTCCCATCGCCGGCGATCCCAGCGAGGAGCGCGTCGAGATCTCGCGCGAGGAGCTCGATCTTTTGTTCACCGCCGTGCGCGAGGGCAAGAGCCACGCGGCCATCGGTCGCCTCGTGCTCTGGCTGAAGCAGGAGCCGGCGCTCGTCCGCTTCCGGCGGCTCGAAGAACAACTCCGGGCGCTGGCACGCCGGCAGGGGAAACCGGACCTGCGCGTCACGATGGAAGCGGAGGGAGTGCGCCTACCGGTGCGCCCGCTGCAGAAGTTCTGGTCCAACTTCACGCACGTGATCCGCAACGTCGTCGCCCACGGGCTCGAGACGCCCGGGGAGCGAGCGCGCGCCGGAAAGTCCGCGGAGAACCACGTCGAGCTCCGCGCGAGCTCGGACGAGACCGCGCTCACGATCGAGATCGCCGACGACGGGCGCGGCATCGACTGGAACGCCGTCGCGCGCCGCGCGCGCGAGCGCGGACTGCGACACGAAACGCGCGCCGATCTCGTGCGCGCTCTGTTCACGGACGGCATCAGCACCGTGGAGGTCGCGACGCACACGGCCGGGCGCGGCGTCGGAATGTCCGCCGTCCTGCAAGCGGTCACGGCCCTCGGCGGCGACGTCGCGGTCGAGAGCGAGCCCGGCAAGGGAACGCGCTTGCGCTTCGTTTTTCCCTGGTCCGACGCGCTCCTCGGCGGCGAGCGGCCCGCGTGGCCCGACCTCGACCGCCACCCCGATTCGCACCGGAAACCGCGCGTCTTCACGACGGATCGCGACTCGGTGAAGCCCCACGCCGGCGACGGTTCCTGAACGCCGTTCCTCGACCAGCGAACCTTCGGCGGTCGAGCGCTTCGGGAACGGGATCCACGCGAACGGTCAGCGGCCGAGCGCTTCGGCGCGGTTGACGATCCGCGGAGTGAGGAAGATGACGAGCTCGCTGCGCGTGTCGCTCGCGCGCCGTCGCTGGAACAAGAGGCCGAGCAGCGGAATGTCCCCGAAGAACGGAACCTGATCGAGATTGTGCCCGGTGTTGCGGGTGTAAATGCCGCCGATCACGGCGGTGTGCCCGTCCATCACCAAAAGGTCGGTCTCGGCTTCACGCTTCAGGATGGTGGGCTCGCCGTCGGCCGAGGTCTGGTTGAAGTCGGGCTCGTCGCGGTTGATCTTCACGCGCATCGCCACGCTCCCGTCCGCCGTGACGTGCGGTCGAACGAGGAGCTGGAGCTTGGCTTCCTGGAACGTCGTCTGCACGCCCTGGGCGCTCACCTGCGAAAACGGGAGCAAGGTTCCCTGCGAGATGCGCGCCTCGCTGTTGTCGAGCGTCAGGATGCGCGGGCTCGACAGAATACGCAGCATGCCGCTCGCTTCCGCCGCCGAAAGCCGCAGCGCGAGGTTGAAGTTGTTGTCGATCGAGCCGAAGGTGAGGCCCAGTGCGCCACCGGAACCGGTGCCGACCGCCGCTGGCAGGTTCACCGCGAAGTTGGGATTGGCCACCCGGGGGGGGAACGGGCTAAACCGGCCCGGGGGCGTGTCGGAGTCGCTGGCACCGCCCACGATACCGACCGAATTCGGGAAGCTGACGCCGGTCGGATTGCCCGTGGCCGCGGAGAACGTCGCGTCCCCACCCCATTGGATGCCGACGTCGCGCAGATAGCGGCTCGTTGCCTCGACGATCCGAGCCTCGACGAGCACCTGGGGCGTCTGCGTGTCGAGAGAGCGTGCAAGCTCCTCGATCTGATTCAGGTTGCCCGCGATGTCGCGCACGATGAGCACGTTCGTGCGCTCGTCCACGGCGATGGTGCCGCGCTCGGAGAGCAGCGGCTGCGCGCGCTCCTGGATCGAGGAGGCTTGAGCGTAGCTGATGGGGATGAGGCGCGTCTCGAGCGGCGCGAGCTTCACTTCCTGCATGCGCCGCGCGATCTGCATCTCGCGCTCCTTCTCGAGCTCGGCGAGCGGAGCGACGCGGATCATGTTGGCCTGCCGCACGAGGCCGAGACCTTTGGCCTGGAGCACGACGTCGAGCGCCTGATCCCACGGCACGTTGCGCATGCGAATCGTGACGGAGCCGCTGACGCTGTCGGACGTCACGATGTTGACCTGACCGACGTCGGCGAGCAGCCGGAGCACGTTGTGGATGTCCGCGTCTTTCAGGTCGAGATCGATGCGCCGCCCGGTGTACTGGCGCTGCTGCGCGAAAAATCCCGAGTTGAACCCCTGAGCCCGATCCGGAGCCACCTCGGTTTCGTGCGGCTCGTCGGAGAGCCCGGTCCGCACGTCCATCACCCCCGAGAGTGGCGCCTCGACGTGGACGGTTCGGCTGCGGCGCGCCGCCTTGCCGTCCCGACCGACGCCGGTGGCGCTCGACGGCAGCGCCCTGGGCTCGGCGAACGACCAGACGAGATCGCGCCCCCGGCGCTCGACGTTCGCGACCATGCCCGGCGCGAGCTCGGCCTCGAGCACGACACGCCCCTCGCTGCGATACGTGGCGACGGAGCGGACGCGAGCGCGAAACGCGCTCACGTCGAGCAAGCGCTCGAGCGACTCGGGCAGCTCCACGCCCACGAGCTCGAGCCGCGCCTTGCCCTCCGCGCTGGGAACCGCCCGAAACTCGGCGATTTCCGAAAGCTCGATCAGCACGTGATCCGCGTGCTCGAGCGGCTCGAAACGAACGTCCCGGACGCGGGGAACCGCCGAGTGGTCGCCCTGCTTCGGAGAACCGGGCGCCACGCGCTCCTTGGGCGCCGTGCTCCCTTTGGGCAGAAGGCGCACGACCAGCGCGTTGCCATCGACGGAGACCCGATGCTCGGCGAGCGCTTCGAGCGTGATCAACACGCGCGCCGTGCTGGTGCCGTTCTGCCGGAAGGTCTGCGCCAAGACACCGCCCAGGACGCCGACTCGGTCGGTGAATGCCGAGGGCACGCGATCCAGCTCCGCGTTGGGCACGTCCACGACGAGGCGCAGCCCGCCGCGCTCGACGCGCACCGTATAGGTGGGCGGGCGCGTGAACTCCACGCGCCCGCCCACCTATACGGCTGACTCTTATAAA
>QGUH01001106.1 GCA_003242355.1 Pseudomonadota bacterium | reverse complement strand
GTGATTTTGGTTGACATTTCGGCTTTGGGTCCGTTGATGATGAAGGTGCCGTTCTCGGTCATGAGCGGCATGTCGCCCATGTAGACGTCCTGCTCCTTGATATCGAGCACGGAGCGGGTCTCGGTCTCGGTGTCGACCTCGAACACGATCAGGCGCAGCGTGACCTTCATCGGCGCCGCGTAGGTGATGCCGCGCTGGCGGCATTCGGTCGTGTCGTACTTCGGATCCTCGAGCTCGTAGTGGACGAAGTCGAGCTCGGCGGTGCCGGCGAAGTCGCGGATCGGGAACACCGAGCGAAGCGTCTTCTCGAGGCCCGAGACATAGCCGGTCGACTTGTCGGAGCGCAGGAACTGCTCGTACGATTCGCGCTGGACCTCGATCAGGTTCGGCATCTGCACGACTTCGTGGATGTCGCCGAAGATCTTGCGGATACGCTTCTTCTTCGAGCCGACGGTCGCGCCGACCGAGGTGCCGGTGGCCTCAGACTTCTTCGCCATGGAAGGACTTGCCTCTTCGCTGTGTAAGCCGGGGGGGGGACCCGGCGGGAATCTCGCCGCGCGCGGTTCGGCCCGTTCGAGACGCCGAAAACGCCGCAGGCACACCAGTCCCCTTCCGGGACCGGAGCTGCAGCATTGGCAACGTGTCGAGCGGAAAACTCGCCGCTTCCTTCCGTGGGAGGCCCCCGCACACGGGCCCGCCTTGCTCGAAGCGGTCGAGCGACGCGCGATATAGTGGCAGGGCCGGGGCCTGTCAAACGCGATGTCAAGCCGGTTTGTGCGCCCGCCGCCCAAGGTCTGGCTGTCCAGGCCCGGGGTTCATGACCGTGGCAGACCGTTCCTGTTCGACGATCCCGCCCTGCTCGCCGCGACCGCGCGCAAGATCGTCGAGCGCAAGGGACTCGCGGGCCGGGCGACGGGGACTGGAAACGTCAGAAAAGAAAGGCGACCACCACCAGCAGCAGGATCAGGGTTCCGAGACCAATAACGACGGGGCGGCCCACGGCAGTTCGCCTTTCGATTAGGTTGCCGTGTCAGCGGGCGGGCGGCCGAAGGGTTCCCGGACTTGACTTCGGAGGCGATCTCGCTAGAGGCCCGCCGCGACCGCTCCGGCGGTCATCCGTCCGAGACAGCTGCTGCGGGTTTCCCGCTTAATCTGCAGCCTAGACGGGGAAAAGAGATTCAGGCGGCGCGTCTTGTGCCGCCCTCAACGCGCTTCGGCGCGCTCCTTCCCCATCAGCGGACTCGCCCGTGTCGCTTCGGCGATACGGCAACGTAGCCGGCCACCCGCACGCGTACGCGCGTGGCCATAGTGAAGGAGTAAGGCATGGATCGTTCGCAGAAAGCCGAATCGGTCGCCCAGCTCAACGCGGTCTTCAACGAGGTCGGCGTGGTGGTCGTCACCCGCAACCTCGGCCTGTCGGTGGCCCAGTCCACCGACCTGCGCGCGAAGATGCGGGAAGCCGGCGCGTCCTATAAGGTTGCGAAGAACCGCCTCGCCAAGCTCGCCCTGAAGGACACCCAGTACGAAGGCCTCGAGGAATTCCTCACCGGCCCGACCGCCCTGGCGTGGTCGATCGATCCGGTCGCCGCCGCCAAGGCCACGGTGGACTTCGCCAAGACGAACGACAAGCTCGAGATCGTCGGCGGCGCCATGGGCGGCACGGTGCTCGACGCCAACGGGATCAAGGCGCTCGCCTCGATGCCGAGCCTCGACGAGCTGCGTGGCAAGATCGTCGGCCTGATCAACGCGCCCGCCACCAAGGTGGCGCAGCTGGTCAACGCCCCGGCGGCCAAGCTCGCCCGCGTCTTCGGCGCCTACGGCGCCAAGGAAGCGGCATAAGCGGTTTTTCCCTTCTCGAATTCCCGGGCGACAGCCCGGTCCATCATTCTTAGGAGTACCTAGTCATGGCCGATATCGCCAAGCTCGTTGAAGACCTGTCGCAGCTCACCGTCATGGAAGCTGCCGAACTCGCCAAGGCGCTCGAAGAGGCGTGGGGCGTTTCCGCCGCCGCTGCCGTCGCCGTGGCCGCCCCCGCCGCCGGCGGTGGTG
>QGUH01000147.1 GCA_003242355.1 Pseudomonadota bacterium | reverse complement strand
CCCGGGCGCGGTGCCCCGGGGCCCAAGTTGCGGTCTTTCGCGACGGGCGGGAAGTAGCGGAGGTGTCGGAGCTCCATGAGGCACGCATCATACCTCGAAGATATCGTGATGCCTCGTTTCATATATTGGACGTTCCGTCACGGGATCCCTAAGAAGGAGGGCCCGCGCTTGCGGCACTCATGACGGTGGACGACTCCCCGACGAACGCCCTTTTTGCCGCGAGTCCGTTCGGACTGCTGCTGCCGGGTGCGATCGGAGCGCTGTTCGTCGCGTGGGGACTCGGCCGGCTCGTGTTTCCCGAAGCGTCGTTCCGGAAGCGGGCGCTCGGAGGGCTCGTGCTGGCGCTCGCGGTGTTCACCGCCGGGATGCAGGCGTTGCTGCACGCGGGTGCCCTGAGACGCGGCGTGCTGCTCGCGCTCTTCGTCGCGTCGATTTCCGGCGTCGCCGTCGCCGTCGTGCGGAAAGCCCGAGAACGACGAACGGTCGAGAACGCGCCGAAGGACGCGGAAGCAGGGGCCGAGCAGAGTGCCAGCGTGGGAAGGGGCCTCGACGAAGGCCCTTCGGCGGCGAGAAATGCCGTGAGCGGTGCCGGTGGCGCGAGTGCCTGCGCGGGGAAGGGCTCCGTCGAGCTCACTCGGGTCGAACGTCGATCGGTCGAACGGATCGGGGCTCCAGGGCTTCGAGGGGTGAGCCGCGAGCTCCGTCGTGTGGTGCGCGACCCCTGGGTGGTGGTGTTCGTGCTCATCGCTGCGTTCGCCCTGGGCACCGCGTGCCTCGCCGCTTATCTGCTGCCGATCTGGCAGTGGGATGCGCTCGGCTATCACCTGCCGTTCGTCAACTTCGTGCTCCAAGGCGGCGGACTCGCGGAGCTGCCGCGCGACGTCCCGTACCTGTCGACGTATCCGCGCAACGTCGCGCTGCTCTTCGCCGCGTTGCGATCGTTGCTCCCCGACGATCGCCTCCTCGATCTCGGGCAGATCTTCTTCGGGCTGATCGGGGCCGCCGCCGTGAGCGGCATCGCGCGCGAGCTCGGCGCTCGCCGCCCCGACGCGCTCGTCGCGGGCGCCGCCTGGTTGCTCGTGCCGGCGGTGTTCCTCCAGCTCCCCACCAATTACATCGACGTCGGCGTGGCCGCGTACTTCCTGCTCGCCGCGTTCTTCGTCCTGTGCTCCCCCACGCGCGCGACCGTGCTCCTTTCGGGGCTCGCGCTCGGCCTCTTTCTCGGCACCAAGCCCAACGCACCGCCGGCTGCGGCGCTGCTCGGCGTGGTGATCCTGGTGCGCGCCGTGCGCGCGGGGTACGTCGGGTCCGGGATCTTGGCGCTCTTGCTCTCGGGCGCGGTGGGCCTCGAAGCGTATCTCGTCCAGCTCGTTCGACACGGGAACCCGATCTGGCCCGTCATCGTCGAGCTCGGGCCGTTGCGACTCGACGGGACGATCTCCGTCGAGGAGCTCTTGAGCTCGGGGGCGCACACGGAGCGAGTTCACGGGCCGCTCCTTTCGCGGGTGCTGCGCTCGTGGTCGAGCTTCGATTCGACTCCGGTGTTCGATATGCGGGTCGGCGGGCTCGGGCCCGCGTTCTGGCTCGCCTTGCCGTGCGCCGTGGTCGCGGTCGTTCGCCGGCGGCTCGGGGTTTTCGCGGCCCTGCTCGCCATTTCCGTGGTCACGCCGGATCCGGCGGTCGTCCGCTACGTGCTTCCGTTTCCGGGGCTCGTGCTTGCCGGAGCCGCGGTGATCGTCTCCGGAGCTCCGCGCGCGGCGCGACACCTCGCGTACGGACCGCTCGCGCTCGCCTCCGCCTGGAGCCTGAAATACGCGCTGCCGGGCCTTTCGGGAGAGGGGCCGCCCCTGCTCGCCTATCTCGGGATGTCCTGGGCCGAGCGCGAGGCCGCCGTGGGCGCCGACGGCTCTCCCCGCGCGTTCGTCGAAGCCCGGCGGCGCCTTGCTCCCGGGGACGTCGTTCTCTACGATCGCTCGCTGAACCTGCCGTACCTCACGTGGCGGAGCGATGCGAAGAACCGTGTGGTGCGCGTTCCGGATGACGCCGATCCCGCTACGGTCGCGCGGCTTCTCCGCACGACGAGGGCTCGCCTCGTCGTGGCCGGCAAGGACGAGCCGACGTTTCGCGTCGTTTCCGCGCGCAAAGACGATTTCGTTCCTCTCTTCGAGTGTCGAGAGCGATGCAGCGTGTTTCTGCGGCGTTGACGGCGCGCGGACGGGAGCGTGCGCGCCCGTTCCGATGGCTTTGGATCCCGATGCTCGTGGTGTGCGCGCTCGTCGGCGAGGCGCGCGCGGAGCCTTCTGCACAAACTTCGGCCTGCGTCCACGTGGAAGAAGAGCTCGCGGCGGCGCGCCTCGAGCTCGAGCGGGTGACCACCGCGCTTCGCACGGCCGAAACGCGCGCGGCGGCTGCAGACGCCCTGCGCGTCGAGATCGAGCGCGCCACGCGCGCTCTCGAAGAGCGCGAGGCCGCGGCGCGCAGCTGTGAGGCGGCCCGAAACGACCTCTGCACGGCCGCGAGGCGCTTCGCCGAGGGCATCGCGGCCGGGCAGGTGGAAACGACGGGGCTCCGCGAGTGCCTCGACCCTGCGGATCGACAGGCGTTGGTGGCGCGGCTCTCGGGGTGGTCGAACGCCAGCTCCACGCTCGGCGACTTCGTCGCGTACGCCACCGGAGAGAGCGATCGTATTCCCAGCCTGGGACCGAGCAGCGGATCGATGCTCGAGCGGCGGCTCGCGCGCCTGTTCGCTACCGGCAACGGCACGCCGCTCGTCTTCCGGCGATTGCTCGTCGAAGCCATGGAGCAGGTGGCGCCGCGCGCGCTCGCGACGCTCAAGGCGAAACCCGGCCAGCTCGATCGCTGGTTCTCGAGCGACGCCCCGCTCGACGACGCCATCGTGCAGGAAGCACACGAGGGAGCGGCTGGAAAGTCCGACGGGTTTCCCCGCGGAGCGCTCGCGAAAGCGCTCGGCCTGGTCGACGCGTATCGCATCGTCGCGCGCTGCGACGGACCGTCGCCGGCACGTGCGTGTCATCGCGCGCGACAGCTCGCTCAGATGCTCGAATCGAGCGGACCGCTCGTCCTGCGACGCCGGATGCAAGACGTCTGGGCGACCGAGTGCTCGAGCCTGACGGACACCGTCGTGCACGGTTGGCTCACGGACTTGCCGAAGGGGGAGCTGCCCGAGGCACAGGTCGAAGCGCTCGTGCAGACCGTTCACGCGAAGCTCGTCACGTGCTTTCTCCGAGACTCGGCGGCGGGTTCTTCCTTTTCGGCCTGGGTCGCGACCAAGCTCCCCGCACCGAAGGATCTGACGGCGAGCACGCTCGCCCGTTTCGTGGAGCTCGAGCGCTTGTGGCAGCCGGGCTCTCCCACGGATCGCTGCGTGCGCGCCGTGCGCACGCTGCAGACGTTGCCCGCTCCGAGCGAATGCAGCGCCCCTTCGGCGCTCGTCGCGAGCGTCGAGGACTGGCTCGCGGCAGTGCCCGCGGTCGATCGCAGCAAAGCGAGCTTCGAGCTCGGCGTGTGCGATCGACTCGCACGAGCGCTCTTTCGCGGAGAGAACGCGAGCATTCCCGATCACTTTCCCGCGCCGCCGACCATCGAGGACGCGGTGCGACTGACCCCCGGCGCACCTCCCTCGAACATGCAGCAGCTGCGCGCTTTCTGTAGGGATCGCGTCGGCCAGGGGGAGGCGTTCGTGACCGCCCTGCGCACGTTGGGAAGGCTCGGGAAAGCGTTGGGGGAGAGCCCGGCGCTGCCGCCGTGGAACCTGGACGCGACGACCCTCTTGCCCATCGAGCTCGGGCGCATCGGGCGGAGTGAGGACGTCTCGGTGTGGCTCAGGAGCCTGCTCGACGAAGACGCGGCGTGCTCGGTGTTGGAGCTCGGGAGCGAGCGCTGTCGGGTGTGCCGAGAGCGCTCCGACGAGTCGCTCTACGACTGCGGGTTGCTGCAGGGCGTTCGGACTTCGTGGGCGACCCGAACACGAAGCTCGGTGCTTTCTCTCTCGCTGCTCGCGGGCTTCGGGGGCTTGCTGGTTTGGGGTGTCCGCTTGCGCCGCGCGGAGATCGGCGTGGAAGGCGTGCGCGCCGCGCTCGAGCGCGCCGAGAGCGAAGGCTCCCCGCTCCGGGTCTGGGTCGAGTCGGAGATCGCCGAGCCCACGAGCCCGGGTGGCGCGGTCCTCCGCACGCTCGCTGCCGGCGGCGTCGAGCGCCCGCACGAGCTCCGGCGCATTGCCGCGCGGGTGTTCCGCGATCAATTCGCCGCGACGGGCGTGGCGCGGACCCTCTCGCCCGGTGAGGCGGATCGCCGGGCGGAGGAAGCCGCGGGCGTCGTCGTGCGCACCCTCGGAGAATCGGGATTGCTCCGCGCGCACGGCGACCCGACGGAGCCCGAAGGGTACGAGCTGCCCGACGGGATCATCCGTCGCATTTTGCGGAGCAGTGCGAGCTCGTCGGGGGTGTGAGCTGGGCGAGCGCCGGACCCGTTTCACTCGCGTGGGTCAAGTCGCGCTCGATGGTTGCTCTAGCGGGTTCCCCAGCGCTCGTCGCGCACGGTGAGCATGGCCCAGGGCAGGATCCACTGCAGGCAGAGGAAGCTGAAAACGGCGTAGGCGACGCCGTACAAGAACCGGAAGCTCCGTTCGATGCGCAAGTAGTAGAGCGCGGTGAACGTCGCGCAGACGAGCAGTGCGACGGTCGCCCGCACGAGGTCGGTCACGCTGGAGCTCAAGAGCCACGGCAGACCGACGAGCACGTAGAGCACGCAGAGCACCCGCAACGTCGAAACCGTAAACCCGATGATCGGCAGCACGCGGTGGTGCTGGCGATAGGGTTTGAACATGAACTTGGCGAAAGCGAACCCTTCGACGATGTAGCTCCGATCCCAGCGCGTGAACATGCGCGCGAGCTGGCGGTAGCGCGTCGGCGCGAGCGTGTGCACGATCGCAGAGCTCTGATAAACGGTATCGAAACCGGAGCGCAGGACGATGTTGGTGAGCGCCTGGTCTTCGCCGTGGTTCACCGGTCGCCCGAGGAACGTCTGTCGGCTCCAGGCGTCGAGGTGGGGCAGGATGACCGAGCGCCGAAATGCCGACAGGGCGCCGGGGCAGCACGCGACGGCGCGATAGACCGACTGCGCCGCCCGCCCGAAGTCGAACGCCAACGCGTACTGGACTTCGAGCATGCGGCTGATGAACGAGTCGCGGTTGAGCACGGCCACGCGGCCCGCGACCGCGCCGATGCGAGCATCGGCCAGGAAGGGAGCCACCATTTCCCGGACCGTGTTGGGCTCGACGACGCTGTCGGAGTCGATCGTGATCACGATCTCGCCCTTGGCCGCCTTGAAGCCCTCGAGCAGCGCGGCGCGCTTGCCGCGGTTTCCCGGAAAGCGCACCAACCGAACGAGCGCGGGGAACTCGCGCCGGAGGTGGCGCATGTGGAAGTAGGTATCGTCGCGCGACCCGTCGTCCACGACGATGATCTCGAGGAGCTCCTCGGGATAGTCGCTGAGGGCCACCGAGCGGATGCTGCGCTCGACCATGGGGCCCTCGTTGAACGCCGGGATGATCACGCTGACGGACGGCAACGCCGCGTCGGGCGGCGCCTCGAAGTGGCGGTAGCGCATCCAGAGCACGCTGAGCAGCAAGGTGTGCGCGGCCTGGATCAACACGACGATGCCGATTGGCTCGAGCAGGTGCGCCCCGAAACGGGACGTGGACTCCCATTCGTCCGGCGCATGGAGCGAGAATGCGAAGGCGATGCTGGCGAGGGCGCCCAGCATCGGAAAGACGCCTGCGAAAAGCGAGCTTCTCGACGGACGGGTGGAGGATGGGCTCGCCCTGCGATCCATGGCGAGGTGCAGCATACAATTTGAGAGCGCCCCCGGCGCCCGCGTTCGGCGCTCCGCCCGTCCCGGCGGGAGCCGCCGGGCAATCGGCAGCCTCCTGCGTCGGCCCGGAGTCTTTCGAGACGGCGCCTCCGGCCTCGCATTCGGAATGCATTTTCGGGCCGAGGTATTAGCCTTTGCCCCGATGTCGGACGAGCTCGTGCGGTTCGAGGGCGTCAAGAAGGCGTTCGGCCCCAAAGTCGTCTACTCGGGGCTCAACCTGACGGTCCGACGCGGCGAGGTGCTGACGATCGTCGGCGGATCCGGCGTCGGCAAGAGTGTGATGCTGAAGATGCTGATTGGCCTCTTGCGCGCCGACGCCGGCAAGATTTGGTTCGACGGCAAATGCGTGACCGACATGAGGGAGAGCGAGCTCGCGGTCGTTCGGCAACGCATCGCCATGCTCTTCCAGAGCGGGGCGCTGTTCGACTCGCTGACCGTGGGCGAAAACGTCGCCTACGGCCTCGAGGAGCACTTTCGGGATCGCATGACCGCCGAAGAGCGTCGGGAGCGCGTGGCGTGGGCGCTCGGTCTCGTCGGGCTCCCGGGAATCGAGCAGATGCGCCCGGCGGATCTGTCGGGGGGCATGCGCAAACGCGTGGGCCTCGCTCGGGCGATTGCGGTGCGGCCCGAGGTGGTGCTCTACGACGAGCCGACGACGGGCCTGGACCCGATCAACACGGCGCGCGTCAACCATTTGATCCTCGGTTTGCAGGAAAAGCTGAACATCACGAGCGTCGTCGTTACGCACGACATGAAGAGCGTGTTCGAAATCAGCGACCGGGTCGCGATGGTCCACGGCGGGCGCATCATCTGCGTCGGCACGACCGAAGAGTTTCGCGCCTCGCCCGACCCCCGCGTCGCGGACTTCATCGCCGGCCGCGCGCCCGTGAAGGAGAGCGTCGAAGAGCTGCTGAACAGCTGACGCGGAGGTGGGGCGCTGGGGTCGAGCCCGGAGGCGGACCGTGCCCTCGACGCCCGGGCGCCTGCCCGATGCTCAGGGCGGCTCGAACCGAGGCTTTCTGTCGGAAGGCTCCATGCTACCGTTCGGCCCGCGCATGACTTCCATCCGCTTTCCTTCTGACTTTGCCTGGGGCGCTGCCGCGGCGTCGTATCAGATCGAGGGAGCTGCTCGCGACGACGGCAAGGGGCCGTCCACGTGGGACATGTTCTGCCGCAAGCCGGGCGCCGTCTGGCAGGGGCAGAACGGCGACGTCGCGTGTGACCACTATCACCGCTACCGCGAAGACGTGGCGCTGATGAAGCAGTTGGGGCTCAAAGCGTATCGCTTGAGCATCTCCTGGCCGCGCGTGCTTCCCGCCGGCGTCGGCGCCGTCAACGAGGCGGGGCTCGCCTTCTACGACCGGCTCGTGGACGAGCTCCTCGCGGCGGGAATCACCCCGTGGGTCACGCTCTTCCACTGGGACTTCCCGCTCGAGCTCTATTACCGGGGCGGATGGCTCAACCGCGACTCGGCCGAGTGGTTCGCGGAGTACGCCGACCTCGTCGCGCGCCGCCTCTCCGATCGCGTGCGCCACTTCATGACCTGGAACGAGCCGCAGGTGTTCATCGGCGCCGGCCACGACGAGGGACGCCACGCGCCCGGCGATCGCCTCGCGTTCGCGGAGGTGCTCCGCGCCGGACACCATGCCTTGCTCGCGCACGGCCGCGCCGT